>CAMNWW010000145.1 GCA_946566415.1 uncultured Lachnospiraceae bacterium
GTATACTTGCTCCAGCGTCCCGATCTCTACGATTTCACCCGCGTACATGATCGCCACTTTGTCGCATACTTCCGCTACGACCCCCAGGTCGTGGGTGATCAGGATCATGGAAGTGTTCATCTCTTCCTTGAGATCCGCCATCAGATCCAGCACCTGCGCCTGAATCGTCACGTCCAGCGCCGTCGTCGGTTCGTCCGCCAGAAGCAGCGCCGGATTACACGCAAGTGCGATCGCGATCACCACCCTCTGCTTCATTCCGCCTGAGAACTGATGCGGGTAGTCGTGGAAACGCTCCGCCGAAATCCCTACCTTTTCCAGCATTTCACAGGCTTTTTTTACTGCTTCCGCCGCAGAGATTTTATAATGCTGGCTGATCGCCTCTACGATCTGGTCGCCGACGGTGATCACCGGGTTCAGTGAAGTCATGGGATCCTGGAAAATCATGGAGATTTTATTCCCCCTCACTTTTCGCATCTCTTTTTCTGATATCTTTAAGAGATCCTGCCCTTCAAAATTGATCTCTCCTTCCAGTATCCTGCCGGGAGGATTCGGCACCAGGCGCAGGATGCCGAGCGCCGTGGTCGTTTTTCCCGCGCCGGTTTCGCCGACAAGACCAAGCGTCTCTCCTTTTTGGAGTGAAAGAGATATACCGTTTACAGCCTCCACTTCCCCGTCTGTGGTGGAATAATGTATCACTAAATCTTTGATTTCTAAAAACGTATCCTGCATATTACCTCCTTATCGTCCTGCCTTTTGGACATAAAAGTATGCTCTCTATGTCCTAAAGGCATTTCCTCCGATTACTCCTTCCGTTAATTTTTCAATCTTGGATCCAGAGCGTCACGCAGGCCGTCACCGAACAGATTCAGCGCAAAGATCGTCAGCATGATCGCAAGACCCGGGACGGTCACCACATACCAGTAGCCTCTGATGTACTGCCGCGCCGACGACAGCATCGCGCCCCATTCCGGCGCCGGGGGCTGGATTCCAAGTCCCAGGAAACTTAACGCCGCCGCTGAGAGGATCGCCCCTGCCACTCCGAGAGTAGCCTGCACAATGATCGGCGCCAGACAGTTCGGAAGAATATGCTTCCATATGATATGTGCGTCGCCCGCTCCAGACATTTTTGCCGCTTCGATAAATTCTTGTTCTTTTACCGTAAGTACGGACGCTCTGACGATACGGGCATAGCCGGGCACTGAACCGATTCCGACTGCGATCATCACATTCGTCAGTCCCGCTCCTAAAGCCGCGGCGATCGCGATCGCTAAAAGAGTACTGGGAATCGCCATGATGATGTCGATAAGCCTCATGAAAATATTGTCCACTGTTCCTCCATAAAACCCTGCAACCGCGCCGACGACAGAACCCACCAGAGCGGAGATCGTCACGGAAATCGTGCCGACCAGAAGCGAGTAACGGCTTCCATAGATGAGGCGGCTTAATATATCCCGCCCGAAGTTATCTGTCCCGAGCAAAAATCCTTTCGTCAGCGGAGGCAGGAAACGCCTGCTTAATTCTTGGTCGTCATACCCGTATGGAGCCAGCCATTTCGCAAAGACAGCGCAGAAAATCAGAAGAAGAAGGATAAACATCCCGAACAACGCCGCCTTATTCTTTCGCAGTCTCAGCCACACGTCTTTCCACTGGCTTTTCTTTTTAGACTTCTGCTGCATTTTGCTTTCCCTCCTTTGCTGTCGGTTTGTGTGTTTTATACTGCGACTTGATTCTAGGATCCACATAGGCATAAATAATGTCTACCAGAAGGTTTACGAAACTAAACACAATGGCAATGAACAGTACGCCGCCCTGGACCATGGGAAAATTCCTCATTTTTATGGAGTCCAGCATAAGTTTCCCGATACCCGGTATGGAGAAAATCGATTCCGTCAGCACAGCCCCGCCGAGCATCCCGCCAAACTGCATACCTATTGTCGTAATAATGGGAATCAAGGCGTTCTTTAAAGCATGCCGTACGATCACTTTATTCTCACTGACTCCCTTCGCTCTGGCAGTCCGTATGTAATCCTGGCGGATGACTTCCAACATACTCGACCTTGTCATCCTCATGATGATCGCCGCCGTGCTGGTTCCTATCGTCATGGCGGGAAGCACCCAGTAGATCGGGCTGTTGAACCCGGACGCGGGAAGCCACCCCAGCCCCACGGAGAACACCAATATTAGCATAAGCCCCTGCCAAAAATTAGGCATGGACACGCCCACAAGGGACACTGCCGTAGCGGCATGGTCAAAGATGGAATACTGCTTTGTCGCGGAAATAATCCCCGCCGGTATTGCGATCACAGTCGCAACAACCATACTTACAAGGGACAGGTAAAATGTTGTCGGGAAACGAGCGATAATCTCGCTCGTCACCGACTGTCCCGTCGTGTAGGAAGTCCCCAGGTCGCCTCGTGTGAATACTCCCGCCATATAGGTAAAATACCGTTCAATAAAAGGTTTATTCAGTCCAAGCTGCTCCCGCAAAAGCTGAATATCCGCGTCCGTCGCATTATCGCCCAGTATGATCGTCGCCGGATCGCCCGGTGTTATGTACATCAAGAAAAATACAATTATGGATACGCCTATGATGACCGGTATCATCATCACTAATCTTTTCAGAATATATTTGTGCATATATATTCTCCCTTCTGAACGAATCCTGTGCCCTAATCTGCAAACTCAAATTTTTCAAACGGAATCCTGCACGGATCATATGTGATCGGTTTAAATTTCGTCGAATATGCATCCAGAGTTTCGCTCTCCCACAAATAGGTTGCTGGACAGATATCTAAAAGTTTTAACTGAAGCTCTTTATAGATCTCTTTGCGCGCCGTATCATCCAGGGTATTTCTTCCTTCCAGGAGGAGGGCGTCCACTTCGTCGTCAAAAAGTTTATTGATGTTCGATGTAGATACCTCGGAACTGTAAAGGCTTGTCAGCATATGGTCCGGTTCTCCGATTCCGCCGTAACCGCTGATTACAACCTGATGTTCACCGTTATTCGTACTTTCTTTAAAAGTCCCCGACTCCATAACCTGCACTTTCGCCTCTACGCCGATCTCCGCCCACTGATTCTGTACGATTTCCGCAATCTCCACTTTCTGTTGGCTGTCTGTTGTCCAGATCTCGAGGGTGAGTCCGTCGCCATGCCCAGATTCGCTTAAGAGTTTTTTTGCTCCTTCCGGGTCGTACGCCGGTGATTCTACACCGTCATACCATCCCCAGGTGCTGGACGGAAGCGGTCCGTCGAGTACCTGTCCCGTTTCTCCGAACACCGCTTTTACGATCGCTTCTCTGTCAAGACCCATGGACAGCGCTTTTCTCACGTTCACGTCGTCAAACGGCGCTTTTGACATGTTATAGCCGACAAAAGTGATCTCCCATCCCAGTCCTCTGTAAAACTGAACGCTCTCGTCTCCTTCCAGCCGTTCAAGATCAGTCGGAAGCAGGTTGATAGCATAATCGGCTCCGCCGGTTTCTAATTCAATCGCTCTGTTCGCCGCTTCCCCTACCGGGTGGAACACTAATTCTTTGATCGCAGGCGCTCCGTCATAATAATCCTCGTTCGCAACCAATACCGTATCTCCGCCTTCCACATTACTTTTAAACTTAAACGGCCCTGTTCCTACGGGATTGGCTGAAAATTCTTCATTGGAATTCAGGGATTCGCAGACCTTTTTGTTCACGATACATACATGGGTCTGGGAAAGGAGTACCAACGCGGAAGCCATAGGGTATTTTAACTTAAGTTCTACCGTATAGTCGTCCAAAGCCGTCATTCCATCTTCTTCTACAAAGTTGATTTTTCCTACCGCATAACCGGAACCGTACGCCCTCTGGAATGAATAGATAACGTCCTCCGCCGTCATCGGGTCGCCGTTATGGAACTTTACGTCGTCCCTTAGGTGGAACACTAAAACCTTGTTCTCATCGTCCGTATATTCCCAGGACTTTGCAAGTTTTGGAATGATTTCCAGATTCTCATCTCTGGAGATCAGAGTCTCGAACATGTTCATGATCGGAATCCATTGATCTCTCCCTGTAAAATACTGCGGATCCAAAACAGAAGCCGGCCCTTGTGAAGCGACGATCATCTTGCCGTCATTTTCTGCATTGCTTCCTCCTTCTGATCCTGTTTCCGTCCCGCCGCATCCTGCAAGCAGCGCCGCCGCCATTGCTCCTGCAAGGATACCTGCAATCAATTTCCTCAATTTCATAACCTTCCTCCTTTAGATTTCTACTATTGTTTTTGTTCTTGCCGATTCGTCGATCGCACACACTGTTTCAATCGCATGTACGGATTCCTGGACAGGTATCGGCGATCCTGTCCCGTTATATACTGCATTTACAAACGCCTGCATCACGCCGGACTGAACCCTATCCTCTTTGTGCAGTTTATTGTAATAACAGCTCCTCTCTTTGTCATAGAACATGATGACTTCCAATGGACATTCCTCGTCACACATTGCCTTTATGATTCCCTTCTGGCAGTAAATAATTGTTGAATTATCCATCCCCGAATAATTGGTGTAAGACAAGTTCAAAGTTCCCATCACGCCGGACTCTGTCTCCAGGATTGCAACCGCATTATCATACACTTCTATCGGTTTTCCTTCTTCGTCCGTCTTATCCAGCACTCCCGCGAAAGCCGCCGCTTTCTTAAATCTCTCTCCTAACACATAGATCAGCATATCGCATTTGTGAATTCCCAGATCTGTCACACACCCAAGCCCGGAAGTGCTCTTATTCAGATACCATGTGTTCCGGTTCCTCCCGAATCCATAATACTCCGGCCCTTCGTGTGCCAGCGTACACCGAAAGGATAATACCTTCCCCATCGCTCCAGACTCAATCAGCTCCTTCGCCTTCCTGTGCGCCAGATGGAAACGCTGGTTCTGCGCAGCCATAAAAAACACCTCGCTTGTTTCTTGCGCCTTTGCAATCTTTCTGGCGTCCTCAAGCGTTGTCGCGACCGGCTTTTCACACAGTACGTATTTCCCGGCTTTCATTGCCTCTATGGACATAGCACAATGGGAATCATTAGACGTGCAGATCACCACGCCTGTAACTTCCGGATCGTCCAGTACTTCCTGATAGCTCTTATATACTTTTCCACCATACCGTTCGGCACATTTTTCAGCCCGCTCCGTCCATGGATCAAAAAAGCCTGCCACTTCAGCGAGCGGATTCTCAGAAAGCTCCGGCGCATGTCTTTCCTGCGCAATTAAGCCGCATCCGATAATCGCTATCTTTAATCCCATAAGTTTCTCCTCCTTTTTTCAAAATAGTGTTTATAGTTCTCTTTATCCTATTAATTGAGTATTTACGCGCGTAACTTTTAGCGAAAAACCAAAAGCCTTTTATAGTTACTCGCGTAACTGGCTTTGAAATAAAAAATGCTTTTTTCAGCATTTCTTTTTAATCAATTAATATTTATGCATATAACATACCAAACTTTTCATGCTGTGTCAATAGATTTTGAACAAATTGCTCAATTTTTGTAACATTTTAGCCTTCAATGTTAGTTAGATACCCCACCAGGTCATACCCTGCAAAAGCGTCTAACAAAAAAATGACCACAGAGAAAGACCCAATCCATCAACCTCCCTAATACCCTTTTAGGAAGCAGATGTAAATCTGCTTATTTGCCATGCGCTCATGCCTCTTTTAACAGAGCACTAGAAAAGAAATATCCGTTTTATGCCTTCTATACGTCCATTTACCTTGTTGTTTCCCTTTTTTGGGGAGGAAATATATATTTTCTCTATCATTATCTAACCGACATTGCAGGCTGAACTGTTACAAATATCTAACCCGTTTACATCCATGTTTTCTCTATCTCTTCCTTTAACCGGCAGAACATATCATAAAAATACTCCTTTGACTGTGAAACAATATCCAGGGCAATCTCAGAATTATAGGCGTGCGCCACATTATTTCTTGCCGCAAGAGCCTTAAGCCATAATTCTTCATCCCTTATCATGCCCGCCTTATATGCGGTTTTCAAGATGAGCTTAGGTGAACCTGTCGCGCTCTCCTCATATCCATGGTTCTCA
>CAMNWW010000146.1 GCA_946566415.1 uncultured Lachnospiraceae bacterium
TATTGGCTATTCGGGCTGCTCTTTCAAGACGTTCGGTGTCAATATCTCCGTCATAGCATCTGGGAAAAGCGCTGAACGGAGAGAGAACATATATATTTGAACAGAATGAGCTTGGAGGAGACGACAATACGTATGAGTGGGCAGCCGATGGAGTAAAGCCGGAAAAGGCGAATCTTCAAAATGTTCCTCGTGAGGTGTGTGCAAACTGGTATCGGAAGTTCAGCATAGGTAAGCATATTGTTATTAAGAGCCTGGAAGATATCCGGGAGACGGCTCCCCTTCAGTATGAAACTTTAAAACGGCAGAATATTTCTTCCCTTGTAGTGGTCCCTCTTTATGACGGAAAAAGGGTGATCGGTTTTTACGGTGTGGATAATCCTCCTGTAAAGTCGCTGGAATATGCGTCGAATATGCTTCAAACAGCGGCATATTTTATTGTATCCTCCATAAAACGGCGTAATTTGGTCCGCGAACTTCAAAAACGGAGCTACAATGTTCTCCAAGCTCTCAGCGTAGACTATTTAGGTATCTATCAGGTGAACTTTGACACAGGGGAATGCGAGATATACCGGAACTGCGAAGAGAAGGGTATGAATTGGGCTGTCAATTTTGAGGAAGGCTATCAGACGGCTATGGAACGATATATTTCCCGGTATGTGATTTCACGTGACCAGGAACGACTCCGTGCTATGACGAAAAAAGACTATGTGCTTGACCAGCTTAGGACAAAGAAGAAGTTTTCTATCCGATACCAGGTGAAAGACAGTTCCTTCGGGTTGAAACATTTGGAGATTCATTTTTCTGCAACAGAGAAGACGCAGGAAGAAAACAGTGCAATTTTTGCACAACGGGATGTCAATGCGGTGGTGGAACAGGAAGAGAAGTACAAGCTGGAAGCAAGACAGAGTCTGGAGGATATTTTAGAGGGAGCTAAAACAGGTATCTGGACGATTGAGTTGGAGGAAGGCTGTCAGCCGAGGATGTATGCGGACCGCACCATGCGGATTCTTCTAGGAGTACCGGAGGATATTAAGCCGGAGGAATGCTACCTCCGCTGGTTTGAAAACATTGAGCCAGACTATGTGGAGATGGTACAGGAAGCAGTGCAGGAGATGCAGGAAACCGGACGTTCTGAGGTGATTTACCCATGGAATCATCCAAGTTTAGGGAAAATATATGTCCGATGCGGCGGTGTGCCGGACAAAACATTCAAGAAACCGGGAAACTGCCTAAACGGATATCATCAGGATATAACAGAGATTACGGTGACGAGGAAGAAGCAGGAGCAGGCCATCATAGAACTTCTGGAGAAGGTGCGGCAGGCAAATTCGGCAAAAAGTGAATTCCTTTCCCATATGTCCCACGATCTTAGAACACCTATCAATGGAATTCTTGGAATGCTGGCTATTATGGAGAAAAGCCAGGACAATGTGGACAAGCAGAAAGCGTGCTGGAAAAAGATCCGCGTATCAACGGAGCATTTGTTGTCTTTGGTGAACGATGTTCTTCAAGTCAGCAAACTCGAGAGCGGAAGACCTGCAGCAGTGGAAGACCCCTTTGATCTTCATGATATATTGGAAAAGAGCTTCACAATCCTGTCCCCTCAGGCAGAGGAAGAAGGAATCCAGCTGGCGCTGGAGGAGGTCGACTTGCAGCATAGCCGGCTGATTGGGAATCCGCTGCATTTGAAGCAGATCTTAATGAATGTCATTGATAACGCTCTCAAGTATAACCGTCCTCAAGGTTCTGTATTTGTACGTGTAAAGGAAACTGGCTGCCAGGGTGGGATCGCAAACTATCGTTTTGTGGTCGAGGATACCGGAATCGGTATCGGGGAGGATTTCAAAAAACATATTTTTGAGCCGTTTACCCAAGAGAATCAAGGCGCAAGGACTCACTATAAAGGCGTTGGACTTGGTATGTCTATTGTGAAAAAACTGGTAGACGAGATGAAAGGGACTGTTGAGGTAGACAGTCAGCTTGGCAGAGGGAGCGTGGTTCAGATTAACCTTCCTATCCGAGTTGATGAGGCGTGGAGAGATCATACTGAGGATGAGGAGCAGAATTTGCGGGGTAATGTCGCCGGGATGCGTGTCCTTCTGGTAGAGGACAACGAGATTAATTGTGAAATCGTAGAGTTCATGCTTAAGGAAGCGGGCGCAAAGGTCGTGACTGCTAACGATGGAAAGGCCGCTGTGGATGCTTTTGCGGCGTCAGATCCGGGAACATTTGACTGTGTGCTGATGGATTTGATGATGCCGGTCATGAGCGGATATGAGGCGACACGAGTAATTCGCGGTCTGGATCGTCCGGACGCAAAAACGCTGCCGATCATAGCGCTGTCGGCTAACGCATTTGAAGAAGACATCGCTATGGCAAAGGATGCAGGAATGAATGAACATTTGGCGAAGCCGGTAGACATAAGAAAAATGCTAAGGGTTATGAGCCAGATGCGGTAAATATGTAATGTATGTAAAAAGGCAGACGAGGTCTGTCTTTTTTAGTAACAGTTCAGCCATGGGGCGCAGCCGAATCGAGCTGTATGGCTGAACTGTTACTTTTTTGAACTTAAATGATGGTAATTGCTTGACAATTATGGTCTGTTATAGTAGACTAAAGAAAAGGTCTACAATAATAGACTGAAAGGTGGTGAAAAGTGTGGAAAACTTAAAATTATGTGACAGCGAATACCGTTTTATGTCAGTAGTGTGGGAGGCGTCCCCGATAAAATCAGGAGAGCTGGTGAAACTTTGTAAAGAAAAACTGGGGTGGAAAAAATCTACCACATACACGGTTATTAAGAAGCTTTCCGAGAGGGGATTCCTGAAAAATGAGGATACGATTGTGAGCGCTTTGGTTCCACAGGACAAGTGCCAGTCTGTGGAGTCGGATTATTTTGTAGAGAGGACGTTCGAGGGCTCTCTTCCTAGATTTATTGCTGCATTTCTGGGTGGAAGGACGATATCCGAGCAGGAAGCGGAGGAGATAAAGCGACTGATCGATGCACACAAGGAGGGGTAGGAATGGAAAAATTAAATGAACTCTTTTTAGCTATATGCAATATGTCGGTCACGGCAGGATTTACAATATTGTTTCTGATGCCGGTGAGGAGGTTTTTGCAGAAATCTCCGAAATCTTACTCTTATTGTCTCTGGGGAATCGTGGGTTTCCGTCTGGTGTGCCCGCTTTCCTTTTCCAGTATGTTCAGTATGTTCAGTCTGGATTTTTTCCGAAGGCAGAGTACGTCCGGGACAATACTCACCTGGTCTGTGCCAAGAGCGATACAGGGAGCGGCGGAGACAGGGAGCGGGATGCCTGGAACGTTCCCGATAGAAGGAGGAAATACGTCTTCGGTATGGGTAGAGTCGGCGCCGGAAGCGGCGTCTGGCAGACAGGCGGCGCAGGCCGTGCAGGAGATACGGCAGATGAGCCTGACAGAAATCCTGGCGGTCTTATGGATAGTGGGAATGCTGGTTTTCCTTATCTATCAGGGGATCGGTTATTGGAAATTAGTAAAACAAACAAAGACAGCGGTGCAGTCGGAAAAGGATGTATATGAGTGCGACTCTATCCCTTCTCCGTTTGTGATGGGGCTTTTAAGGCCCAGAATATATCTGCCTTTCCGCATGACAGAAAAGGAGCGGAAATATGTTCTGATGCATGAGAGATACCATATCAAAAGGCATGATCCGCAGGTTAAATTTGCGGCATCGATCATTCTTGCTGTATATTGGTTCCATCCTCTGGTGTGGACGGCGTACACTCTTATGTGCCGGGATATGGAGATGAGCTGTGATGAGAAAGTGATTCAGGCGGCGGGCGACGCAGTGAAAGAAGATTACAGCAGATCACTTCTCGGTTTTGCAACGCGTGACAGGACCTTGGCCGCGTCCGTGCTTGCTTTCGGCGAGACAGCCATAAAAGCCCGTGTGAAGAATGTGCTGAATATGAAAAAGCATGGAAGAGCAGCGGCAGTTTCCAGTATTGTTCTTTGTCTTCTTGCCGGAATTATCGGCTGTGGAAACGCACTGCCGAAAAATGAGATCAGGCGCGACGAAGAATGGGAAGGTGAAGGAGAGGGATGGGCGAACCGATACGAATACCAGGTAGAAAATGGTTTCCAGAGTTTTATACTTTATAAAGAAATGTACCAAAGAGGAGAGATGGAAGCCTATCAAGTTATAGGAAGCGGGACGTTCGGGGAAAATCACGTAGAAAGAAAAGGGGACTTCACGGTCGAACAGACATTTGAAACTCCGGACGATACTTCCTGGGCAAGTTCTATTTCTGTGAAAATGCCGGGAATGGATATAGATTTTCATGACAAAGTTGAGTTAGCGGCGCTCGGCTACAACACTATGACGCAGAGCAGCTATCTGGAAAATGAGAAAGCAGGCTGTGAGATCAAAGCAGAGGAAGACGTTGTAATTACCGTGTGGCACTTGGGCAAAATTGACGGAAATATTCAGAAACGAGGCAGCAGCGAATATATGGATGAAACGACAAAATGGGATGCTTTGGCTTTGAATGAGGGAACCGTCCTCTATCATGTAGTGTTTTCGGAGAAGGCAGAAGAAGATCTGCTCACAGAGTACCAGGTATCTCCGCTGGCAAAAAAGATTTTTGCGGCAAGAAATCCCTATATCGGAGACGCCCCGGCGGATGGGCGGCTTCTTGGAGCAATCGGTGTCTCGCGTTTGGGAGACTACACTACAGAACTTCAGACGACGGAGGAGCCTTATGCCATGATCGTGCATTTTAAGGAGATGCCGGCGGAGGCAGGAGCTTTCCATCAGAAGATGATGGAGAAGGCAGCCTTATTTCTGGGGCTGACAGAGAATGCGGGAAGATTTGAATGGACATACCCGGACGCATCGGGAGAAAGTTCAGAAGAACAAGTATTTTCCTGTGATTTAGAGACGGCGGCGCGTCTGGAAGGAATTGACGATATCAAGCGGTTGGCGGATTCAGAGGAAATGCTTCAGGAGATTTTGACAAAAGAGATCATCTATTCTGGCATTTATAATGGGCAGGAAGAGGTTTCCGTGGAATCAGTTCAGGCGCCGGACGGTCAGGTCTATAGCCATAAGCTCATTTTAGAGGGGCGGTTTACGAATGCGGAGGAGGATACAAAATGTCTTGTGTTTGCAAACCGGGAGGATGTGAGTTTTCAGGATGTGGAAACCTATCTGTTCGGAAGCGAGGCGCCGAAAGAAAAAATGTATGTATTATTTCTGGATCCGGAGGAATGAAGATGGAGCGTATCAGAAAGCATTATATTTTTACCGGGCGCGTGCAGGGAGTAGGGTTCCGCTACAGCGCGCAGAACCTTGCCCAATATCTGGGGCTCACCGGATGGGTAAAAAACGAGTGGGACGGGACGGTAGTCATGGAAGCGCAGGGGACGGAAGAGGATCTTAAGACGTTGGTGAAAAAGCTACGGAGCCGGAATTTTAGCCGGATTGATTATGTGTCGGAGGTAACGGTTCCGGTGCAGAAGGAGTTAGGGTTCCATGTGAGATAAGTGGGGTGGGTATTATGATTTTGCTTTTAAAATGTCCTCTAATTTAGAAAAATCACAGCATCTTCTTCTCAGCAGGTTGCTTGCTTTGCCGGATGTGACCATTTCATAGAGTTTATTTGCTTTGCGGACAATGATGTCTTGATTTCGTTGGCAATACGTAAGCTGTTTTGCAGACATTTTTTTGTAATGAATTGTATTTGCGTTGTCAGAAGGCAATATTTTGAGATTTAGTGGTGTGATAAATTGTTCGTGGACAGGAATCATATTATTAAAGTTCAATACGCCGATCAGCTTATTGCCATCATAGATTTTGGTAAAATCTATATCATTTTTCATAGAGATGTGTTTCGGTTTTGGAGAACTAAGAGGTACACAGTATTTTTGGATTCCACAGATTAAAATAATGCCTACAAAGGGTCGTTTTTATTTTTCAATTTTTGGAGAAAAAAAAAAAAAATAGGAAGATCGTAGTGTAGGGAAAGAGTGTTTTAGGACGTGTATATATAGGTTGTAGCCGTATAA
>CAMNWW010000147.1 GCA_946566415.1 uncultured Lachnospiraceae bacterium
GTCAAAGGGTACACATCCAGGATTCCGCCCCGCACTGCAAACTGTCCTATGCTTTCTACCTGAACCTCCCTGTCGTATCCCATTGCTGACAGTTGATTTTTAAGTTCCTCAAAATTCACAGCTTCTCCATTTTTTACCGTCAAGATCTTTTGTTTCATCCTGTCCAGAGGAATCAGAGAATCCATAAAGCCGTCGATCGTCGTGATAAGCGTAACGCCGTCTTTTGTCGGTGTAAGCAGCATCTGCAGCGCCTCCATCCGCTGCTTTATCAAAAGTTTTCCACGAATATCAGCCTGATAGAAGAGCAGATCCTTTGCCGGATAATAGCAGACATTTTCCTGAAGCGGCCGATATTCCTCAAATAGTTTTTTCGCCTTTTCTTCATCAGAAAGTACGATGACTGTATAAGGACAGCCATCGCCAAGCGCATAGATCATATGTGTTTTCTGTGACGCCACACAGCCGGATAATAAAATCATTCCCGGCTTATCCATACATGCACTGCGGATCTCTTCATATCCTGCAAGTTCATGCAGCGGGGCAGTAAATGCTTTCATTCTCCTCGCCTCTTATTCTTTCTTTTTCTTATTATGCTCGTTCATTGCCCTCTCAATGCCTCCGCACACGATCTCGGCGGCCGAGGCGGCCGCCTCGATATACCCCTCTTCCATCTGCCGCCTTTCCCCTTTGGAGAATTTACCCAATACATAGTCGGCCAGGTCATATCCCCGGGGCTTTTCTCCGACTCCGATCTTAATCCGTGCAAACACACTCGTCCCCAAGTGGGCGATGATACTTTTTATCCCGTTATGTCCTCCCGCACTGCCCTTTTTCCGTATGCGGATCTGTCCCACATCCAGGCTGACGTCGTCATAGATGACAAGAAGTTCTGTTTCCGGGTCTGTCTTATAAAAATCCACAAGGCTCCTAATGCTTTCACCGCTCAGGTTCATATAGGTCTGAGGCTTTGCAAGAATTACCTTTTGTCCTTCTATGATGCCTTTTCCGATATACGCCCTGTGTTTTTTCGTATCCACAGCTATATTATATTTCTCTGACAGCAAATCTATCACATCAAACCCTACATTATGGCGTGTTCCCTGATATTGCCTGTCAGGGTTGCCAAGTCCCGCTATGATGAACATTTTAAGCGTCCTTTCTGTAATATTCCTCCCCCTGTCCTCATATATTATGATAAACAGCGTTATGCTGTATCAGGAGGTTCCCATGAGTTCTCAAACAAAAATCATTGTCCTTCACATGAAGGAAATCATTTACACAGTTGTATTTGCCGTTCTCGGCCTTTTGGTCATATTCCTGCTTTTCTTTATGTTTTCTTCCGGCAGAGAAAAAAATGCAGGCACGCAAAAAAAATATACCCCCGGCATCTACACATCCACTGTTACTCTTAACAATACGGATCTTGAAGTCGAAGTCGCTGTGGATGAAGCGTCGATCAATTCCATCCGCATCAGCAATCTGGATGAAGCGATCACTACCATGTACCCTCTGATACAGCCTACTGTCGAGAACCTCGCACAGCAGATCTGCAGCTCGCAGTCTCTCGAAAATGTAGATCTGCCTGAGGATAATCCCTACACATCCCAGATTCTCCTCAACGCTATAGATGAAGCGCTCAAAAAAGCCGTAGTTTCCTGACTACGGCTTTTTGTCTTACGCCTCGATATTATCCTTCCACGATCAAATACTGACCCCCGGGAAGCGCGAACACCTCGGACGCGTCTTCCAGCTCCTCGTCGCTCATCCCTTCCACGTCCGCGCCGTTCTCCTCAAAATACTCCCGTACCTCCTTAAGAGAACCGACGACGGCCGCCATACAGTCCTCCAGAAAAGCCTCCGCTTCCTCCAGGGTCTCCGCCACAGGTTCATCGAAAAGTTGAGACTGTTTCTCCAAGAAAATCCGCAGGCACTCTTCATCATACTCATTCATAACTGCAAAACCCCCTTTGTCTGATTATGTTGATATCAGCTGCAGCAGCTCTCCCATATGGTCGATGGTAATATCCGCTCCATTCTGCTCCAAAAGCTCCTTGCAGCGGAATCCCCAGTTCGCTCCCACAGTAAACACTCCTGCCGCTTTTCCCGTCTTCATATCCACTTCTGAATCACCGATATAGATACAATCCTCAGGCTTCATATGAGACTTATTCAGGATATCCCGGACCGCCGCCGGATCCGGCTTTCTCGGAAACTTTTCACACTGTCCCTGAATCCTGTCAAACATCCCTTTTCCAAAAAACGTCTCCACAACGTCTACTGTCTGCAGGTGAGGTTTATTCGACAGTACCGCAAGATAAATTCCACGGTTCTTTAACTCCTCAAGCGTCTGAGGGACGCCGTCATAAGGCTCCACATGATAATTACAGTTTTCCTTAAATATCCTGCCGTATATCCGCATTGCCTCCTCGATCCGCACCAGATCCTTGTCGCCGCAGGCCCGCAGGGAACGCTCGATGAGACATCTCGCTCCGTCTCCTACGAAATTCCGGCACTCTTCCCTCGTGATCTCTTTAAGACTTAGCTCCCTCATGGTTGCGTTTACAGAAAACGTCAGGGAATCCAGGGTGTCTGTCAAAGTTCCGTCAAGGTCAAAAATACATGCTTTCTTCATAGCATTCCTCCTGTCCTGACACTATCATAGTATGAACCCCGGAAAATTTCAACTGCTATTTGTCATCCCGATCCCATTTATCCGAAAGATTCTGAATCTGTCCCTCAAATTTGGCCAAATCTTTATTTGCCAATCCTTCATTCTTAAGAACCACTTCCATGAGCCTCTTAGCCGCGGCAACAACTCTTGCGAACGCAGCGTTCGCTCTCTGGCGCGCAGGTTTGACAGCCTGTTTGCGGACTCTAACGCCTTCCGTGATGATCTCGCCCGTAGCGAGATCTACGCACCCGCCGGTATACGGTGCAAAAGCCGGGATCCCAAAACGTTCTGTGATCGTCTGGGCAAAAGAATCCGTCACAGTATCTTCCCCGTGTACGACAAACACCTGGGAAGGCTTTTTCATAAACCCGTCAAGCCAGTTCAGCAGGCCGTCCATATCCGCATGGCCGCTGATACCGGCAAGGGCTGCGATCCGCGCGTTGACCTCCACTTCTTCGCCGAACAGCTTCACACTGTCTGTGCCTTCTATTAATTTCCTTCCCAAAGTTCCGACCGCCTGGTAACCCACGAACAGGATCGTGCTGTCCCTGCGCCACAGATTGTGTTTTAAATGATGCCGTATACGTCCCGCCTCACACATACCGGACGCGGACAAAATGACCTTCGGCCTCTCGTCAAAGTTGATCTGTACGGATTCCTGGCTGGTAATCGTCGTTTTCAGGCCCCGGAACAGAAGCGGGTTGATTCCCCGCTGGATGAACGCCATCGCCTCTTCGTCAAAGCAGGAAATCGTGTTCTTACGGAATACATTCGTCGCATCAATCGCAAGCGGGCTGTCTACATAAACCTCAAAATCCGGGTATTCAGGAAGGAGATTCTGCGCTTTGATCTCCCGGAAAAAGTAAAGCAGCTCCTGGGTACGTCCCACGGCAAATGAAGGAATGACGACATTGCCGCCCTTCGCAAACGTTTCCCTGAGGACCTTGGTAAGCTCTCCTACATAGTCCGGTTTCTCTTTTGAGTGAAGCCTATCCCCGTAAGTGGATTCAATCACCACATAATCCGCTTCCGCGACCGTCTGCGGATCCTTTAAAATAGGCTGTCCGGTATTCCCCACATCGCCTGAGAAGACAATCTTCTTCTCAACGCCGTCTTCCGATAACCATACTTCAATACAGGCGGATCCCAGAAGATGCCCGATATCTGTAAAACGCACCTCTATCCCCTCACAGAGACGGATCCGCTGCGCATAAACGACGGGCGCCAGAAGGGTGATCGCATTCATGGCGTCTTCCATATTATAAAGCGGTTCATACATAGGCGCGCCGGAACGGCGAGCCTTTCTGTTGTGCCACTCAGCCTCAGCCTCCTGGATATGCGCACTGTCACGGAGCATAATACTGCACAAATCTGAGGTCGCAAATGTAGAGATGATCTCGCCTTTGAAGCCATTTTTCGCAAGCAACGGAAGCATACCGGAATGGTCGATATGTGCATGGGTCAAAAGCACATAGTCGATATCCGAAGGCTTAACCGGTATCTCCTGGTTCTCATACAGATCAGGTCCCTGTTCCATCCCGCAGTCGATGAGGATGTTCTTCCCGCATGCTTCGAGGAAATGGCAGCTGCCGGTGACTTCGTGGGCCGCGCCGATAAAAGTTAGTTTCATACGCTCAACCTCTTTTCTTAATGTTGTAATATAAGGATCAAAAGATGCCTTACGGATTGTTCCGCGCTGTGCGCTCCCACAATCCTGCTTCATTAAAGTAATTATACTATATTTTAGATAAAAACAACATATGTCAAGGTCTAATATTTTTTATATTTTTCTAACGCCCGTATAAATAAAATCCAATTTGAGAAAAATTTACTATGAAAGTTCCATCGCCGGATAGGCGGCCGATTATCATATAAAGATAAAGAGTAGGAGGGTTTTTCAAATGGCATTGAACAAAGTGGAAATCTGCGGGGTAAATACGGCAAAGCTTCCGCTCCTTAACGACAGGGAAAAGGAAGCTTTGTTCGCGCGAATCAAAAACGGCGACACACAGGCAAAGGAAGAATATATTAAAGGAAATCTAAGGCTGGTCTTAAGTGTGATCAAACGTTTTGGTAGCACCAATGAAAATCCGGACGACCTCTTCCAGATTGGTTGTATCGGCCTGATCAAAGCAATTAACAATTTTAATCCTGAGATGGAGGTTAAATTCTCCACTTATGCTGTTCCTATGATTATCGGAGAGATCCGAAGATATATGCGGGACAACAACTCGATCCGCGTAAGCCGTTCCCTACGTGATACCGCATACAAGGCGATCTATGCAAAAGAAAAATATGTAAAACAGCATATGAAAGAACCGACCGTTCAGGAAATCGCAGAAGAAATCGGAATTTCAAAAGAAGATATTGTATATGCGCTGGACGCGATCCAAAATCCGGTAAGCCTGAACGAACCTGTCTACAATGACAGCGGAGACGCATTATATGTGATGGATCAAATCAGCGACAAAAAAAACAAAGAAGAGAAATGGGTGGAGGATCTGTCCTTGCAGGCGGCGATGGATCATCTGGGAGAACGGGAACGGTACATCATCCAGTTACGGTTTTTTGAGGGGAAAACGCAGATGGAAGTAGCAAAAGAAATCGAGATATCACAGGCGCAGGTGAGCCGCCTTGAAAAAAATGCCTTAAAAATTATGAGGCAGTATCTTCGGGCAGAATAAAGCGGGGATAAAAGGCCGCAAAACAGGCGTGACTTTCGTCACGCCCCTTTTAACTGCACAGCGGATTAAATCCGGTTTGAATGGCTGCTTTTTAGCTTAAACCTTCCCACAAGGCTCTTCATAAGCTGCGACTGGCTGGACAATTCTTCGCTTGCAGCCGCGCTTTCCTCAGCCGTTGCCGAGTTTGTCTGTACAACACTGGAAATCTGGTCAATTCCCATAGTAATCTGAGAGACAGCCTCGGCCTGATTGCCGCTGGCCTCTGAGATCTGCCCGATAATGTCTGTCATTTCCTTTACGGCGTTTACAGCATGGAGCAAAGACTGCGCTGTGTCGTCTGCAATCTGAGTTCCTTTTTCAACCGCCTCCAATGAATTTTCAATCAAAACAGAAGTATCCTTAGAGGCTGCAGCGCTTTTGCTTGCCAGACTGCGGACCTCATCGGCTACTACGGCAAACCCTTTTCCTGCAGTTCCTGCACGGGCCGCCT
>CAMNWW010000148.1 GCA_946566415.1 uncultured Lachnospiraceae bacterium
ACATACCTGCGTGCTGAACTATGAAGACGAGGTAACCCGGAAGATGGCGGAAAAGATAAGCGCCAAGGTTCTATATTTCAGCAGCAGGCATAAACTGGAACAAGGGATTTATCTGGATGACGGGACTATCATCTGGAAGCCGGAAAAGGACCGGGAAGGGATCCGTGTGTGCAGGACGGATGAACTTCAGATCTTGGGCGTTCATAATTACGAGAATGTGATGGCTGCTGCGGCAATGGCTGCTGCTTACGGTGCGGATATGGATATTATCAGCAGTACGGTTAAAGCTTTCCGCGGTGTGGAGCACAGGATCGAGTATGTTGCCAAGAAGAATGGGGTTGTGTATTACAACGACTCGAAGGGAACGAATCCCGACGCGGCGATCAAAGGGATCCAGGCGATGAACCGCCCGACTATTTTAATCGGCGGCGGTTTTGATAAGAAATCGGATTTCCATGAATGGATCAACAGTTTTGACGGTAAGGTCCGGTATCTGGTACTCATTGGAGCGACGAAAGAGCAGATTCAAAGAGAGGCCGCAGAATGCGGGTTTTCAGACTGCATCCTGCGGGATACATTTACAGAGGCGCTGGATACCTGTGTAGAGCTTGCGAGGCCCGGCGACGCGGTGCTCCTATCGCCTGCCTGCGCGAGCTGGGGGATGTTCCCTAACTATGAGGCGCGGGGAGAAGAGTTTAAAAAATACGTGCTTGCATTATAATGATACCAGGATTGTGGGAGTGCAAAGCACGAAACAATCCGTAGGTATCATAGTTTTGGGTTTTTGGTCCCAACATCTTAATAATTAAGTAGAAGGACGTGAAATGTTTGGCGGAGAAAGAAAAGAAGAGGAGGATGGATTATACACTCCTTCTCATTGTGCTTTCCCTGGTTGTGATCGGCCTGGTGATCCTTTATAGTACCAGCGCTTATAATGGGCAGGTAAAGTTCCATGATTCTTTCTACTATCTGAAAAAGCAGGCATTTGCGACAATACTGGGAGTCCTGCTCATGCTCTTTGTAGCAGGGATCGACTACCATATCTGGGAGAAAGCGGCGGTCTGCGGTTATTTGGCGGCAGTAGCTCTGTCGATTGCGGTCATGCTTTTTGGAAGAGAGTATAATGGATCCAAGAGATGGTTGGCTTTGGGTCCGTTTTCTTTTCAGCCGTCAGAGTTTTCCAAAGTCGCGCTGATTATTTTTCTTTCCTGGCTTGTGACAAAGAATGTAAAAACGATTGGGAAAATGTCGACCTTGTGTAAGATCATGGTATGGATTCTTCCTATTGTAGGTCTGGTGGGCGCCAGTAATTTGAGCACGGCGATCATCATTCTGGGCATCGGCGTGATTCTGATTTTTGTGGCAAGTCCGAAATACGCGCAATTTATCGGGATGGGTTCGCTGGGAATCGGGTTCATGGGAATCTTCCTGGCTCTGGAAAGCTACCGTCTGGAGCGGCTTGCCATCTGGAGAAATCCGGAAAAGTATGAAAAAGGTTATCAGACTTTGCAGGGGCTTTATGCCATCGGGTCCGGAGGTCTTTTTGGATGCGGGCTTGGGAACAGCGTTCAGAAGTTGGGATTTGTCCCGGAAGCGCAGAACGATATGATCTTTTCTATTATCTGCGAGGAGCTGGGGCTTGTGGGGGCGTCTTTTATTGTCCTTTTGTTTCTGCTTTTGATCTGGAGATTTTTTCTTGTGGCCACCCACTGCAGGGACTTATTCGGAGCGCTCATTGCCGCGGGGGCGATGGCGCACATGATGATCCAGGTTATACTTAATATTGCTGTGGTGACGAATACCATCCCCAATACAGGGATCACGCTGCCGTTTATCAGTTATGGCGGTACGTCTGTGGTATTCCTGCTGTGCGAGATGGGACTTGTGCTGAGCGTGTCGGCGCAAGGGGAGGGATAGATAGAGATGAGCGAAGGAGAAGGCAGAAGAAAAAAGCGTATCAGGAAACGGACGATTTACGGTATCATTCTTTGGATTATGCTGCTGAGTTTCTTAATGATAGGGTTCCTTCTGCTATTTCAGATCCGCAAGATTGAGATACGTGGAAACGAATATTTGTCCTCCCAGGAGATTGCGGACTGGCTGGAGGAGGATGAATTATCTACCAATGCAGTATATCTAATGTGGAAATTCCATTTTACAGACTACACGCTTCTTCCGGCGATGGAGGAGGTTAAGGTGAGTCTTCGTACTCCGTGGAAAGTGCGGGTGACGGTGAAGGAAAAAAGGATTGCAGGATACATTATTGTAGATGATGATTTTGTATATTTTGACAAAGACGGCGTCGTATTGGAAAGGACGCGGGAATGGAGGGACGATATACTCTGTATTGAAGGGCTGTCCGTAGATAAGGTTACGCTATATGAGGAGCTTCCGGTAAGCGAACAAAATAAAGAGGCTTTTACATATCTTTTGGATATGAATATGCTGCTGAAAAAGTATGAGTTAACCCCCAAGCGTATTGTCTGCCAGGGGTCGGACATTCATCTATATATAGGAAATAAATGTATTATTCTTGGAGACGGAGACCCAAGGGAGCGGATCGCCCAGATTCCGCCGATCTTGGAAAAGCTCGGAGAGCAGGCAGGAACTCTCCACCTGGAAAATTACGGGGACGGCAACACAACCAGTCGTTTTGAAAAAGATGTCTTTCCGCCGGATCCGGCCGCCCAGGAGGACGACGGACAAGCAGATGAGAATAAAAATGACGGAGACGGAAGCGGAGAAGAGGAAAATAATAGTGAAGACGGAGAAAATACAGAAAATGAAGACAGTAAAGAGAACGGAGAAGACGGTCAGGGTAGCGAAGAGGGGGAATAAGGGCGATTGAAGTGGTAAAAAGTGTATAAAGTGAGTAAAAAAAAAGCAAAATATAGAAAATTCTATTGATATTTTTAGGAAAAGACTATATTATAGACTATAATATAGTTAATCGTATATTGGGCGTGTAGGGCGTATAAGATAATAAGGTGACGAAGGAGGAGAAACTCTTGTTAGAAATTAAAACAAACGAATCAGAGGCGGCTGCGAAAATAATCGTTATCGGTGTAGGCGGCGGCGGAAATAATGCGGTGAACCGCATGATAGACGAACAGATCGCAGGCGTTGAATTTATTGCGATTAATACAGATAAGCAGGCGCTTCAGCTTTGTAAGGCGCCTACCCTGATGCAGATCGGGGACAAGCTTACCAAAGGGCTTGGAGCGGGAGCAAAGCCGGAGATCGGCGAGAAGGCGGCGGAGGAAAGCGCAGAAGAGATATCGGCGGCTCTAAAAGGCGCCGATATGGTATTTGTCACCTGCGGTATGGGCGGCGGAACAGGAACCGGGGCGACTCCGGTGGTCGCAAGGATCGCTAAGGAGCAGGGAGCGCTTACGGTAGGCGTTGTCACGAAGCCGTTCAGCTTTGAGTCTAAGACAAGGATGAGTAATGCGCTCGGCGGAATCGAGAAGTTAAAAGAAAATGTCGATACATTGATCGTTATTCCGAACAATAAGCTGCTGGAGATCGTTGACAGAAGGACGACGATGCCGGAGGCGCTGAAGAAGGCGGACGAGGTGCTGCAGCAGGGTATTCAGGGTATTACGGATCTGATCAATGTACCTTCGTTGATTAACCTTGACTTTGCGGATGTGCAGACCGTCATGACGGACAAGGGTATCGCGCACATCGGAATCGGTCAGGGTAAGGGCGACGATAAGGCTCTTGAGGCTGTCAAGCAGGCAGTGGCAAGCCCGCTTCTGGAGACGACCATTGCGGGAGCTTCCCATGTCATCATCAATATATCAGGAGATATCACTCTGATGGACGCCAGCGACGCGGCGGAATATGTACAGGATTTGGCAGGCGAGGATGCGAATATCATTTTTGGCGCGATGTTTGATGATTCCAAGTCAGATGAAGCTACGATCACGGTAATCGCAACAGGGCTCCACAGCGTAGGCGGGACTGCGTCTAAACTGCAGTCTCGGCTGGAACATAAGTCGTCCATGCTCTCAGGAGGGGCATCCGGCGCCGGTCAGACAGTACAGAGGCCGGATTTCGGACTTGACAGGCCTGCGTACGGCGCAAGAGGTTCTGAGCAGGGAGGCGGTATGGGAATGCCGCAGCTTCAGACTCCGAGGACTCCGACAAGCAAGGTAAAAGAACAGTCCATCAAGATTCCGGATTTCTTTAAAAAATAATACAGATATTTGAATAATGGTTACGAAAGAGGAGTCCCGGCTTTGGCTACAAAGTCGGGACTTTTTTCCGTTTCCGTTTCCTTTTTACAAAATTCCAGAAGATTTTTTCCCTTTCCTCGACAAAAGTACAGGAAGCAGGCAGGAAACAGGGTGTCGAATGAAAAAAAGGAATCGGGGCGCCTTCTGACAAAATATGAAGCCTTCTTTGACTATAATAGGTTTTGCTTAAGGACCAAATCGATTTAGTATCTGAAGAGAAAGAAGGACGCAAGTGCAATACGGATTGTATATAGACGTGTTTTTTCTGGTGAACTTTGTAATGGACTACCTGATGCTCCAGATGGCGGGAAAAGCATTGAAATGCACTGCCACGCATGGAAATGTGATCGCCGGGGCGGCCGCGGGGGCATTTTTCTCCTGCGTTGTTATCCTAATCCCTGCGCCTGCATGGATGAAGATCATCTGTATGCATACGCTGGTAAATACAAGCATGGTGATAATCGGATTAAAAATACGGGAGAAGAGCGGCTTTTTCAAAGCGATGGCGCTGATGTACCTGTCGGGTTTTTTGCTCGGAGGTATTATGACTTGGCTGAGACAATACCTGGGAAGGTATCTCAGGATTTCATGCCTTTTTTTTGCCATTGTCATAATCAGTTATTTCCTGTCGTCAAAAAGCATGGATTTTCTGGAATCCCTGTGGAAACTGAAAAAGCATCGCTGTCAGGTGACCTTGTGCCAAAAAGACAGGGTGTGCAAGGTGAACGCCATTATAGACAGCGGAAACGGGCTTTTTGACTCATTAACGGGAAAACCGGTACATATTATAAGCGAAAAAACAGCGAAAAAGTTGTTTGAAGGCGAAAAAATACGGCGAATTAGATATATCCCATATCATACAATTCAGGAAGACGAAAGCATATTGCCTTGCATTACTATAGACAGGATGCTGATCCATGGGGAGCAGGAAAAGCTGGTTGTGTCTCCACTTCTCGGCATTTCCGGACAGCGTCTGTTTGGAAACGGAACATGTGAAATGATTTTACATCCCGATGATTGTTAGGAGGATTAGATTATGATAAAAATAGCGGTAGCCAATCAATTTAAATTTAAAATGATACCTTCGTTCAAGACAATTTTATTTCCAGAAAAACAAGATATCCATTATATCGGGGGATCGGATGTTCTTCCGGCTCCTTTGGAAAATGAAGACGAAGCGAGAGCAATCTCACGTTTAGGTACTGAATATGACGAGACGGCCAGAAAGACTCTCATTGAGCACAACCTGCGGCTGGTAGTATATATTGCCAAGAAATTCGACAATACCGGAGTCGGCGTCGAAGACCTGATCTCTATCGGGACAATAGGGCTTATCAAAGCGATTAATACATTTGATTCCGGAAAGAAGATCAAACTTGCGACATATGCGTCGAGGTGTATTGAAAATGAAATTTTAATGTATTTACGGAGAAATAATAAGACCAAAATGGAAGTATCCATCGACGAACCGCTTAATGTGGACTGGGACGGAAATGAACTTCTGCTCTCCGACATTTTGGGAACAGAAGAGGATACGATCTACCGCGACATGGAAAATGAGGCGGAACGCAAACTTTTGTTTAAAGCGATCAGCCGCCTGTC
>CAMNWW010000149.1 GCA_946566415.1 uncultured Lachnospiraceae bacterium
CGGTGAATCTTCTCTGTACAACCGGATTGAGTTTTTGAAAAACGGTGATTGGATTTCTTTGCAGCAGGCTAAGGATTTCCATGAGATCCGTATGCGCTGTAACGCCGGAGTCCATAGAAATTCCGGCGGTCAGGGGGAGCAGGAAGATCCGTCAGATATCCGGCACTTCTATGAGCTTCTTATTCAAGGACTTCCAGAGTTTTTTGCGTTTTTTCCAGGAGAGGAGCCTTCGGTGGAGACGGAACTGGAAGCGGCAGAAATGCCGGCGGAACCGGAAGCTGCTTCAAAGGCAGGCTATTCGATCCTTGAGGACCGGAGCGGGGAAGCGACGGAGGAGGTGTTCGCGGATATGATGAAGGATCTGCTTCGGAGGATGAAATAAACGGGATAAATCCGTCACCTGACAATGCGGCGTGAAGAAAATATCCAGTGAATAAAACGGCGTATATGGGAAATACTCCTTAAAAGGAGTTGATTCGCATGAATGAAAAAAAGCAAAAACCAATACGTCTGGAAGATATTGAGAAAATGGAAGAGGAAGAAAAGCTGAAGTATGAAATAGCGGAAGAGCTTGGTCTTTTAGACAAAGTTCTGGAGGGAGGGTGGCGCGCCCTCACCTCCAAAGAGACGGGAAGAATAGGGGGGCTTATTTCTAAAAAAAGAAAAGACATCTTAAAAAATTAGCAATAAAGTTGATGATAATGTTAACAAGTATGTTAACAAGTATGAAGTTTCTGCAACGTCGGTTGAAAAAATGCCGTAGGTTTGGTATAATCGCTTGACTGAAAAGAAAACAGGTGAATTTTATGGAAAAAAAAATGAACGTGTTGGATGTGCGGTTAGATGACTATACGGCGAAAGACGCTATGAAAGCGGTTGCCGAGTATCTACAGACAGAGCTGGTAAGTACGGTCAAGATCGTGACCGCGGACGTCCTGATGCAGGCTGCGCAGACGGACAGGCTTAAGGAAGAGATTGAGCAACTGGATTTGGTGCTCGCAGGTAATAAGGCGATCCTTGAGGCGGCGGAGGTCATAGACAAGAGACGTCTCGAAGAAGCGCACAATCAGACGTTCCAGAAGATGTTGTTCCGCTATTTTCACAAGAACCATTTTGGTATTTTTGTGCTGGCAGATTCCGAGGAGGAATTGATGTGGCTGAAAGCATATCTGGAAGATAATTACGGGGGGATCCGCATTGCAGGCGGTGAAGTCGTCCCGGGAGACGAGAGCGCCGACGATATGATCATGAATCAGATCAACGGTGCAGAAGTAGACTGCGTGCTGGCAGGGCTGACCTCGCCGAAGCAGGAAGAATTTATTCTGCGCTGCAAAGAGGCGCTGAACGCCCGTTTGTGGCTTGGAATTGGGAAGGCGGATCTTCCGCAGCTTAGGGAAACGGGCGTGAAAGTAAAGATGAAGGAACTTTTTGAACGCAGAATACTAAAGCGGAAAGTGGAAAAAGAAAAGAAAAAGAGTCATTGTAGCTGAGGAAATGCATAAAAAGATGCGATTTCCTCTTTCTTTTTTGGTGTATTTGTATTAAAGTATAGTATATCTACTTTTTGTTTTCCGGCTCTTGTTTTTGGATTTTTGATCGCAGAAGTTCGGGACACCCGGATATAATCGCCTGTCTGACGATGGGACTTTTACAGTGATGACGGAGGAAAAATCATATGATATCGAATCAGATACTGCTGAATACGATTGAAGGCTTAAAAGCGATTACACGGATAGATCTGGGGGTAATGGATACGGATGGAAAGACGCTTGCCACGACGTTCCAGGAATCAGAGAAGTGCGGGGCTGCCGTAGCTTCTTTTGCAGAGTCGCCTGCCGAGAGCCAGGTGATCCAGGACTGCCAGTTTTTCAAAATTTATGACGAGCATCAGTTAGAATATGTTCTGGTCGCCAACGGCGGAAGCGATGAGGTGTATATGGTGGGAAGAATTGCCGCGTTCCAGATTCAGAACCTTTTGATCGCATATAAAGAGCGGTTTGACAAAGATAATTTTATGAAGAATCTTCTTCTTGATAACTTACTTTTGGTGGATATTTATAACCGTGCCAAAAAATTACATATTGACACTGAGATTAGACGTGTTATCTTTATAGTTGAGACTTCTCACGAAAGGGATATCGGCGCGCTGGACAGCCTGCGTTCTCTTTTGGGCGGAAAGAGCCGGGATTTTATCACCGCAGTCGATGAGAAGAATATAATTGTGGTGAAGGAATTGGAAGATGAGGAAGGCTATCCGGAGATGGATCAGTCTGCGCATGAGATCCTTGAAATTTTACAGGGCGAAGGGGAGGATAATATCCGTATCGCCTATGGAACCATTGTAAACGATATCAAAGAGGTGTCCAAGTCTTATAAAGAGGCAAAGCTCGCATTGGATGTGGGAAAGATATTTTTTGCCGAGAAGGAGGTTATTGCATACAGCGCACTGGGGATCGGGCGATTGATTTACCAGCTTCCGGTTCCGCTGTGCAAGATGTTCATACGCGAGATTTTTGAGGGGAAATCCCCGGATGAATTTGATGAAGAGACACTGACTACGATTAACAAGTTTTTTGAGAACAGCTTGAATGTTTCTGAGACGTCCAGACAACTGTATATTCACAGAAATACGCTTGTGTACCGTCTGGATAAACTGCAGAAGAGCACCGGGCTGGATCTACGTGTGTTTGAAGATGCGATTACTTTCAAAATCGCACTGATGGTCGTCAAGTACATGAAGTACATGGAGACAATGGAGTATTAATAATCAGGAGGAGCATATGATAGAACTGAAAGAAGTTACGAAAGAATACTCTAAGGGGATTGCCGCCTTGAACGGCATTAATCTGAAAATTAAGCAGGGAGAGTTCGTTTTTGTCGTGGGCGACAGTGGTTCCGGCAAGTCGACTCTTATCCGTCTTTTGATGAAGGAGATCGACCCGACTTCGGGTACGATTATTGTAAATGGGCAGAATCTGAATCGGATGAAGCACCGCCAGATCCCGAAATACAGAAGAGGGGTCGGGGTAGTGTTCCAGGATTTCCGCCTCTTGCGGGACAGAAATATCTATGATAATATTGCTTTTGCACAGCGGGTGACGGAGAAGCCGACCCGTGTCATTAAGAAGAAGGTTCCCGCGGCGCTGTCTTTGGTGGGGCTGGCGCAGAAATACAAAGCATTTCCGAAAGAGCTCTCCGGGGGCGAACAGCAGAGAGTGGCGATCGCGAGGGCGGTAGTAAATGAACCTGCCATTCTGCTCGCAGACGAGCCGACCGGTAACCTGGATCCAACAAATTCATGGGAGATTATGAAATTGTTGGAGGAAGCGAATGAGAGAGGAACTACGGTATTGGTAGTGACCCATAATCAGGAAATTGTCAATGAGATGAAGAAACGCGTCATTACAATGAAGAAGGGGGTCATTGTCAGCGACGAGCGAGAAGGTGGGTATAGAAATGAGAATTAGTACATTTGGATATTCGGCGAAACAGGGAGTCAAGAATATCGGACGAAATAAGATGTTTTCACTGGCATCCATTGCAACGATGTCGGCGTGTATTTTCGTGTTCGGTCTTTTCTTCGCTCTGGTCATGAATCTGCAGTACATTGTCCATAAGGCGGAAGAAGGCGTTGCGATTACCGTATTTTTTAATGAGAATGCGACGCAGGCGGAGATTGATAATATAGGAGAGCAGCTTAAGAAGCAGGATGGTGTAAAAGATATTAACTATGTGTCCGCGGACGACGCGTGGGAACAGTTTAAGGACGATTATTTCGGCGAGAACAGCGATCTTGCCGAAGGATTTAAGAACGATAATCCTCTTGCGGGATCGGATAATTATGAGGTCTATATGTCGGACGTGGCTTCGCAGAAGGGTCTGGTGGATTTTGCCATGGGACTTCCGGGTGTGAGGAAGGTTAATAAGTCGGACGTAGTGGCGAACACCTTAAACAGCGTGAACCGTCTGATATGGTATGTGTCCATCGTGATTATTGGAATTCTTCTTGCGGTATCCGTTTTCCTGATCAGTAATACGGTAACCATGGGTATTACGGTCCGGAGGGAGGAGATCGCTATTATGAAATATATCGGGGCAAAGGATGGGTTTGTCCGGGCTCCGTTTATCATTGAAGGTATTCTGATCGGGATTATTGGCGCGATCATCCCTCTGACAGTGTTGTACTTTATGTATAACAAGGCGGTAGAATATATTCTGAGTAAGTTCAGCCTTCTGAATAATATTCTCGACTTCCTTCCGGTGTATGAGGTTTACCAGACACTGCTTCCGGTAGGGCTGCTTTTGGGGATCGGAATTGGCTTTGTCGGAAGTTTTATGACGATCAGGAAGCATTTAAGGGTATAATAGCTTATATAGTAGTATTGATACAAAATGGGGATAATTAATAAGGGATAATGAACAGGGTGATGAATTATGATGAAAAGAAAGAAAATACTTAGTGTATTATTGATCTGTGTGCTTTGTATGGGGGGGACATTTACGGTACAAGCGGACGATATCTCCGACGCGAAAGAGGAACAAGAGAGGCTGGAGCAGGAGAAAAAGGACGCGGAGGCGGAACAGGCGGAGCTTTCGGCAAAGCTTGACGCAATCGTTGCCGATATGGAAAAGACGCAGGAGGATCTGTACGCGAAGGAAAATGAGATCAATGAAACAGAGACGCAGCTCGTAGAGGCTAAGGTACGTGAGAACGATCAATATGAGAGCATGAAACTGCGTATCAAATATATGTATGAGAACGGCAACAATGAGTTTATTGAGATTCTGATGGAGTCGAGCAGTATCGGCGACCTGCTTAATAAGGCGGAGTATATCAACAAGATTTCTGAATGCGACCGTCAGCTTTTAACGGAGTACGAGAATACCCGTAAAGAGATCGAAGAGAAGGAAGCGACGCTGAAGCAGGAATATGCTGAGCTGGAAGCGCTTAGAGATGAACTGAAGGCACAGGAGGCGGATGTACAGGCGCTCCTGAAGGAGAAGGATCTGGAGATTGAAAACCTTACGGACGAGATCAGTGAGAACGCGGAGAAAATCAAGAAGCTTGTCGCTGAGGCCAAGGCGGCTGAGGAGAGGCGTAAGCAGGAAGAGGCGGCAAAGAAAGCGGCGGCCGCATCAGGGTCTTCCTCCGGCGGAGGAAACGGACAGATTGTTGTGAGCGGAAACGGGCAGTTGTCTCATCCTGTCCCGGGGGCGCGGATCACCAGTGATTTTGGCTACCGTGTGGCTCCGACGGCCGGGGCGACCAGCAGGCATGATGGAATTGATTATGGAGCCAGCACGGGAACGCCCATTTATGCGGCAGACGGCGGTACGGTCATCACAGCCGCATATAACAGCGCCAGAGGCAATTATGTAGTGATCAACCACGGGAACGGGATGCAGACCTGGTATCAGCACTGCAGCGCGATGTATGTGAGCGCGGGGCAGACGGTATCCAGGGGGCAGAATATTGCGGCGGTCGGTGCCACGGGAATCGTCACGGGACCGCATCTGCACTTTGAGGTACATGTAGGCGGGGTTCCGGTTAATCCGCGATTATACATATAATTTTTCAAATATGTGGATGGGGTGTAAGTCTTTTGAGAATGGAAAACATGGGAAACTTGGAAGAAAAGAAAAATTCTAGTCACTTTTGGCAGGGGGCGCTCTCAGGCGCCCTTGCTATGTTTTTATTAGTCTCAGCCCTTGCTTTTGCGCTCCGCGCCGGCGGGGCGAATTTTGCAGTTACGAAGCATGATTCGGGGATTGACAGCACAACGAAGAATAAGATCGATGTGTTAAAGGGGCTGATCGACGAGTATTATCTGTATTCTGACG
>CAMNWW010000150.1 GCA_946566415.1 uncultured Lachnospiraceae bacterium
GTACGATAAAGATACGGTTACCATTGAATATGAGAGCGGCGGGACAGGGAGATTTAGCAGAAAGGACATTGCCCTGATCCGCCTTGCGTTTGATTTCTAGTGACAGGAGGAAAAAGGAAAATGAATACCGAATTATTAGAAGCACTTACGATTCTGGAGCAGGAAAAGGATATCAGTAAAGATGTGATGCTGGATGCGATCGAAAATTCATTGATCAATGCCTGTAAGAACCATTTTGGGAAAGCAGACAACATTAAGGTCGTCATGGATCGTGAAACCTGCGATTATTCATTGTTTCAGGAAAAGACAGTCGTAGAAAGCGTGGAGGACGATGTGGAACAGATCAGCCTTGCAAACGCCAGGATGATTGATCCGCAGTATGACCTCGGCGACATCGTACAGATACCGGTTGAATCGAAGTCCTTTGGACGGATTGCGACTCAGAACGCGAAAAACCTGATTCTGCAAAAAATCCGTGAAGAGGAGAGAAAGGTCGTCTATGATCAGTATTTTGAGAAAGAGAAGGATATTGTGACAGGTATTGTACAGAGGTATGTGGGAAAGAACATCAGTATTAACCTTGGAAAAGCGGACGCTATGCTGACTGAAAATGAGCAGGTAAAAGGCGAAGTGTTTAAGCCGACCGACCGGATTAAGCTTTATGTCGTGGAGGTAAAGAATACAACAAAGGGTCCGAAGATCTTGGTGTCTCGTACGCATCCTGAACTGGTCAAACGTTTATTCGAGGCGGAAGTGACGGAGGTAAAAGAAGGTATCGTAGAGATAAAGAGCATTGCACGTGAAGCCGGTTCCCGCACGAAGATTGCGGTGTGGTCCAATGATCCAAACGTGGATCCGGTGGGAGCCTGTGTTGGTATGAATGGATCCCGTGTCAGCGCGGTTGTGGATGAACTCCGCGGGGAAAAAATTGATATCATTAACTGGAACGAGAATCCCGCGCTTTTGATCGAGAACGCGTTAAGCCCGGCGAAAGTTATTTCCGTTATGGCGGATCCGGATGAAAAGATGGCAAGCGTTATCGTGCCGGACTACCAACTGTCACTTGCGATCGGAAAGGAAGGGCAGAACGCAAGGCTTGCAGCAAGGCTTACTGGATATAAGATTGATATCAAGAGCGAAACGCAGGCTATCGAGTCCGGCGAGCTTCCGCCGAACTACATGGAGCTTGGAGTGGAAGGCGAATATGAGGAAACCTATGACGACGGGGAGTACTTAGAAGAGGACGGATCCACAGAAGCGTATACAGAAGAAGGTTACGTGCAGGAGGAATACACGGCAGATGACCTTGAACTTTTTGAAGAATAAATAGGAGTGATGATTTGAGCGGGACAAAGAAGATTCCCATGCGCAAATGCGTGGGGTGTCAGGAAATGAAAAATAAAAAAGAAATGCTGCGTATTCTGAAAACTTCGGAAAATGAATTTGTATTAGACGCCACCGGACGGAAGAACGGGCGCGGCGCGTATCTTTGTTTTTCAACGGACTGCCTGAAAAAAGCGATTAAGAACAAAGGGCTGGAACGCTCGTTTAAACAAACGATACCGGAGGAAGTCTATCAAAGTCTGGAAAAGGAGTTGGGAACACTTGAAAATAAATAAAGTTTTGTCTCTTTTGAGCCTTGCGGTTAAAGCGGGAAAAGTAAAGAGCGGGGAATTCCAGACCGAAAAGGAGATAAGGAGCCAGAAAGCGTGTCTTGTGATGGTAGCGGCAGATGCGTCGGCCAATACGAAAAAGAAGTTTCAGAATATGTGTGATTTCTATGAGGTGCCAATTTATTTTTATGGAGATAAAGATACCTTGGGTCATGCAATGGGGAAAGAATCCCGCGCATCTCTTGCAGTAACGGACGCAGGATTTGCCGAGGGAATGAGAAAACATTTGAACACTGAAGAAAACGCGATTGCATAAGGGAGGTAGTAAGATGTCTAAATTAAGAGTATATGAGCTGGCGAAAGAACTGGAAAAGACGAGCAAAGAGGTGCTTTCTATGTTAAAGGATAAAGGTATAGAGGTCGCGAGTCATTCCAGCACTCTTTCGGAAGAGCAGATAGAGGTTGTAAGAAAGGCGGCTGCGCCGAAGAAAGAGGCGCCTGCCAAGGAGGAACCGGAGAAGAAGGCTCCGATTAAGGAAGAAGCCGGCGCCGAAAAAGCGGCAGAGGCGCCGAAAAAGAAAAAGATCGTACAGGTGTTCCGCCCTCAAAATGGAGCGAGGCAGGTTCGGGGCCAGACACAGCGCGGCGGAGCCCGTCCTCAGGGACAGCCGGGGCGTTCTGAAATGCCGGCAATGCGCCCTCAGGGACAAAGCCAGGGGAACAGCCAGACAGGAAGCCGCCCCCAGGGACAGATGAACCGCCCTGAGATGCCCGCGATGCGCTCCCAAGGACAAAGCCAGGGAAATAATGCCCAGACGGGAAGCCGCCCTCAAAGTCAAGTTCAGGGCGCTGCTCAGACAGGAAGCCGCCCCCAGGGACAAAGCCAGGGAAATAACGTTCAGGCGGGAAGCCGTCCTCAGAGTCAAACCCAGGGCGCCGCTCAGGCGGGAGGACGTCCCCAGGGACAAAGCCAGGGAAGCAGCGTTCAGACAGGGAGCCGCCCTCAGGGACAAAGTCAAGGGAATAATCCGCAGGGAGTCCGCACACAGGGACAGGGAGCTGGACGTCCCCAGGGAGGACGTCCCCAGGGACAAGGTCAGGGAAATACCGCAGGCGGTCCTTACAAAGAGCGTAGAAATGAAGGAGGCCGAGGAACAGGGGAACAGCGCCAGGGACGCCCCGCAGACGGAAGAAGGGACGGATTTCAAAACCGTTCAAGGGATGACAGAAAAGATTTTCGTGGATTCCGTGATTCTAAAGACGGGCGTGATTTCCGCGATTCCAGAGACTCCAGAGATTCCAAGGATTCCAGAGATTCCAGGGATTCCAGAGATAAACGGCGCGACGACAGAAGAAAGCCGGCGGTATCTGTTCCGGCTCCTACGATCACAGAGCAAAAACCCAGTCGTTCTAAGACAAAGGATGCTTATAAGAAAAAGGATTACAAAAATAAGGAGAGCGACGACAGGCTTCCAAAGGGCAAGAAAGGGAAAAATATCAATACACAGCCGAAAATGGTAAAGCCTCAGCACAAAAAGGAAGAGGTAGAAGAGCAGATCAAGCAGATTACTCTTCCAGAGAAACTTACTATACAAGAACTGGCTGATAAGATGAAGGTCCAGCCTTCCGTGATCGTTAAAAAATTGTTCCTTCAGGGCAAGATTGTGACGGTTAATCAGGAAGTGGATTTTGAGACGGCTGAAGAGATCGCGATGGAGTTCGATGTTCTCTGCGAGAAGGAAGAAGTGGTAGACGTTATAGAAGAACTGCTGAAAGAAGAGGACGAGGACGAGAAAAAAATGAAGAAACGTCCCCCGGTGGTCTGCGTTATGGGGCATGTCGATCATGGAAAGACTTCCCTGCTCGACGCGGTCCGGGACACCCATGTGATCGAGGGCGAGGCCGGAGGAATCACCCAGCATATCGGAGCGTCTGTCGTAGATGTGAACGGAGAGAGCATTACTTTCCTGGACACCCCGGGACATGAAGCGTTTACAGCGATGCGTATGCGCGGCGCAAATTCCACGGATATCGCTATACTTGTCGTCGCGGCGGACGACGGTGTGATGCCGCAGACGATCGAAGCGATCAACCATGCAAAGGCGGCAGGCATCGAGATTGTGGTGGCGATCAACAAGATAGATAAGCCCAGCGCAAATGTGGAACGTGTCAAACAGGAACTGACGGAATATGAATTGATCCCTGAGGATTGGGGCGGAAGTACAGTATTCGTTCCCGTCTCTGCACATACACGAGAAGGAATTACAGAATTGATGGAGATGATTCTCCTGACAGCCGAGGTTATGGAATTAAAGGCAAATCCGAACCGGCGTGCAAGAGGTCTTGTAATTGAAGCTGAGCTGGATAAGGGCAAAGGCCCGGTGGCGACGGTGCTGGTTCAGAAAGGGACGCTGCGGGTCGGAGATCCGGTGGCGGCAGGTTCTGCCTTCGGTAAAGTCCGGGCAATGATGGACGACAAAGGACGGCGGGTAAAGGAAGCCGGACCGTCCACCCCGGTGGAGATTCTGGGCCTTAACGACGTTCCTAACGCAGGAGAAGTACTTGTCGGCTGCGGAAATGATAAAGAAGCGAGAAGTTTTGCAGAGACTTTCATCAGCCAGGGAAGAATGAAAATGCTGGATGAGACGAAACAGAAAATGTCTCTGGACGATCTGTTCAGCCAGATTAAGGAAGGCAATTTGAAAGAACTCGATATTGTGGTGAAAGCAGATGTACAGGGTTCCGTGGAGGCGATCAGGCAGAGCCTGGTTAAACTTTCTAACGATGAGGTGGTCGTCAAAATCATCCACGGCGGCGTAGGAGCTGTCAACGAGTCGGACGTCATGCTCGCGGCAGCCTCTAACGCGATCATTATTGGATTCAATGTCCGCCCGGATGCATCCGCTAAAGAGACCGCGGAGCGCGAGGGAGTCGATGTCCGGCTGTACCGTGTTATTTACAATGCAATAGAAGATGTAGAAGCGGCAATGAAAGGAATGCTGGAACCTGTATTCGAGGAGAAGGTCCTTGGCCATGCAGAGGTACGTCAGACATTCCGGGCTTCCGGCGTAGGAACAATCGCGGGATCTTATGTGCTTGACGGTACGTTTGAGAGAGACTGCTCCGTGCGCATCACCCGTGACGGCATTGTAATCTATGACGGGAAACTGGCTTCCTTAAGAAGATTTAAGGATGATGTAAAAGAAGTCCGGGCAGGATATGAATGCGGCTTTGTGTTTGAGCGCTTTAACGACATTAAAGAAGGCGACGAGGTAGAGGCGTTTAAGATGGTAGAGATACCGAGGTAGCCGGTAATAGCAGGACAGGAAGGCATAAAAGAAAGAAATGAAAAAAAACAGTATTAAAAACACGCGAGTAAATATAGAGGTGCAGCGCGAGTTAAGTATTTTGCTGCGCGGCGGAATCAAAGATCCGCGCATTGCACCTATGACCTCTGTGGTGGCGGTAGAAGTCGCGCCGGATCTAAAGACTTGCAAGGCTTACATCAGTGTACTGGGAGATGAGAAAGCCCAGGCAGATACGCTGAAAGGACTTAAGAGCGCAGAGGGCTATATCAGAAGGGAGCTTGCGCATTCATTGAATATGCGAAATACTCCTGAGATTCGTTTTATTTTGGATCAATCTATCGAATATGGTGTGCGTATGTCCCAAAAAATCGATGATGTGACGAAGGATTTGAAAAAAGAGGATGATTGACATGTTGATTGAAGCAATTCATAAAGCCGAGACGGTCGCCGTCGGGGGGCATGTACGCCCGGACGGTGATTGTGTAGGCTCCTGTATGGCATTATACCAATACGTCAGAGAAAATTTTCCGGAAAAGGAAATTGCAGTATATCTTGAGGAAATTCCCCGGACTCTTCTGTTTATGAAGGGAACTGAGGATATTCGGCATGAAATTCCAAAGGGGAAGGTTTATGACCTTTTTGTTCTTTTAGACTGCGGGGACTCTGACAGGCTTGGATTTTCCGCCCCGCTGTACGAGAGTGCAAAGAAAACATTCTGTGTGGACCATCATGTCAGCAACCGGTTGTTCGCAGGCGAGAACTACGTTAAGCCGGATGCAAGCTCCACATCGGAATTGGTTTTTGATCTTTTGAATTATGATAAGCTCTCCAAAGAGGCGGCAGAGTGCCTATATGCAGGAATCGTGCATGATACGGGGGTGTTCCGCTATTCTTGTACCCATCC
>CAMNWW010000151.1 GCA_946566415.1 uncultured Lachnospiraceae bacterium
AATCCTGCATTTGTATATATTATAAAGGATAAAGCCGGGTAAAATCAAATATTTATATTTGTATAAAAAGAATAACTAAAAGGTTATAATGAAAGGAATCGGAAGTAGAATAAGCCTTATAAATTGGTGAAAAAACATAAAAAATGCATAAAAATAGCTTGTAATTATAGTGCTTTTCGATTAGACTGATAGCAACTTACTTTATTTAGGGTATACAGGGGTAAAAGGATTGATCACAAAAGAGGAGTTTTTAAAGAAATATAATATTACGGAAGAGTTGTTTCTGAGCGCAGATATATCGTGGAGTGAACTTTGCGACATTTATGAAGATTTTTCTGAGATTAAATACGATAAATATGAAAATATTCGAGAAGAGTTTATGAATAAGTACTTAAAGGACATCAATAAAGGTAAAAAGGCGGATGAAGAAAAGGTCAAAGTACATTCATATTTGTCTCGGGTGAAAGATCCGGAACATTTGATTGCTAAAATTGTTAGAAAAAAACAAGATAATTATAGAAAGTATAGGGAGCTAGACAGAATAGATTATCTGGTTTGGCGGACGAGATGGGCAGTTTCTTTTATCAGTTAAAGAAAACAGAGATGGAGCTTAAAGCTGCAGGTTTGAAATGTAGTGATTTAACCGAAAACGGGGAAATGGATAACAAAGAAAAGAAAGAATATCAGAATGTTGACAATCTCTTAACAGATACGTCAACTATAAAAACAGATACACCATATGAATGTTTAAGGTCAATACTTGACGAGTAAGAAGGAGGGAAGCAGGATGGAAAGAAAAGTAATACAGGCAGGTCTGCCAGGTGAAATTGCCAGAAATGGAATGATGCAGATTAAGGATGGGAAGATCCGCAATCATTTAATGAGCAATAGTTCACGGGTTCATACCGGAGAGGTGGAAAAGAAGGAATATCAGGACTATAGGGACTTTCTTCTTGGAAAAAACGGCTGTATGGTGTATGAATTGGTAGGAAGTGAGTGTTATGAATAATATTGAAAATACGTATATAAAGTATGATGAATTAGTTGCCGCTGTAGGGGAAAAGGTGATTGAATCCCGTATTCAGCAAATCAGTGGAGAAATGCTGGACTTTTTAGAGATAAATGGTCTGAATGAGATCGCTTATTTACACCAGATGTCCCTTACTCATGCTATTATGGATTATTTTTCTGATATTCAGCGTCTGAAAGATTATCACCAAATAGAGCATGTAAATGAAATAAAAATAAAATCATATGAAACCTTTTGGCTGCTTAAGCGGAAACCAATCCAGTTGAAAGTGCAAATTGAAGACGATAAGTATCTTTATGTCAATGAAAAGTTTTTACTTACAAGGCTTACTAGTTTTATGCTTGGAGACGACATAAATAAGCCCATCGTTGGAGAAAAAAAGGTTATATTCAAAAATTTCCTGGATACATTATACTACTATCTAAAATTTAGAAAATGTGACGCTCAATCAATGGAACTTATGTTGCTTGCATTTAAAGCGGGACAGATGATAGCGCCGTAAGGATAGTGGAAAATGCTGATTGGAATATATGAGACAAATACAGACATTGTACACTATGGAGCCGGTAATCGTTACTGGTTCCTTTTATATAAGGAAGGGCAACGTTTATTAGAAAAGAAAAGGGGGACGTAAGATGAATGAATTGGAAAAACTGTTAGAAAAGGAAATGCTTTCCGACGAAGAGCGGAAGCAGATATGCAACGAGCTTATGACAACGGAATTGCGGATGGAGAAATTAATCCTGCGGTATTTTACTGTGGGAGATTTCCGGAAGGTATGGGAGAGGAAGATCGGGGACGGCGTGATCGGCGGAAAAGCCTGCGGACTTCTGGCGGCGAGAAAGCTCATATCAGTGAGGCTTCCTGAGTGCGTGGAGAGGCTGGAAGACCACCACTCTTTTTTCATTGGTTCGGAAGTGTTCCAGGAGTATCTGCGGTTTAACGACTGCATTGAGCTTAGGGCAAGGCACCGGCTGGAGAAGGACCGGTTTCAGGAGGTTGAGGAACTGGAAAAACGTCTGCGCGGAGGCTCGTTTCCGGAAGAGATCGTAGAGCAGTTCCGAAAATTAATAGCATACTATGGAAATGATCCGATCATTGTGCGATCCAGCAGTTTGATGGAGGACGGCTTTGGGCATGCCTTTTCCGGCAAATATGAATCCGTTTTCTGTATGAATCAGGGAACAGAGGAGGAGAGGCTGGAAGAATTTATCTGCGCGGTGCGAAGGGTATATTCCAGTACTATGAACCTATCAGCTATTGAGTATCGGAGAAAATGGCATCTGCTGGATGCGGATGAGCAGATGGCTCTTCTTGTACAAAGAGTAGCGGGAGAGCGGATCGGCGACTGGTATCTTCCGGTTGCGGCAGGGATGGGATGCTCGTACAATCCTTACAAATGGATGGAGCATTTGAATCCGGAGGCTGGGATGCTCAGGATGGTCATGGGTCTTGGCACGCGTGCGGTAGAGAGGACTCCCGGGGATTACCCCAGGCTTGTGGGGCTGGACCGGGCGCAGGCGAATATGCGGACTACGATCGCGGAGCGGCACAAGTATTCACAGCGCCAGGTGGATGTGCTGGATCTTAAAACAAGAGAATTTAAAACCATTACATTAAGAGAGATACTGGACCTGCTTCCGGTGCAGCATAAAAAGATGGTGCTGAGCCGGGATACGGACGCGGAAAAGCTGCTGGCGCAAAGAAGAATCTACAGAAAGATCTATTTTGCGGACTGCCAGGGGCTTGTTGACCGAAATGAATTTATCGACATGATGCGGCGGATGATGAAGATGCTGGAGACAGAGTACGGTCGTCCGGTAGATGTGGAATTTGCGGTTACGATGTCGGAAGACGGAAGATGGAACGTAAATCTTCTTCAGTGCCGGCCTTTGCATGAGTATATGTCGGAAAAAGTAGTAATACCCGAGGGAATCGACGATGAACTTCTTTTTGACGTCCGCAGGACTTCCATGCGCAGGTCAAAGACGGAACGGATGCATTACATAGTCTGGGTAGATCCGCAGAAATATTACGAATGTCCTTACGCGAAAAAACCGGACGTAGGCAGGCTGATCGGGCGGATCAATAACTATTTTGAAGATACGGAGTATAAAATCATGCTTCTGGTTCCAGGGCGGATCGGGACATCCTCGCCGGAACTGGGAGTTCCGGTAGTCTACGCGGATATCAGCCAGTTCGGCGCGATCTGTGAAGTTGCTTACGGCAAGGTGGGCTATCACCCGGACCTTTCCTATGGAAGCCACATGTTCCAGGATATGGTGGAGGCGGACGTCTATTACGGCGCGATCAACGAGAACAGCAAGACACGCCTGTACCACCCGGAGATGCTCGAAAACTACCCGGAGGTACTCGCGCAGATCGTTCCGGGGGAAGAAGAGCTTCAAGAAATTGTGAAAGTGTACGACATGACTGGATACGACGCGGTCCTTATGCTGGACAGCGCCCAAGGACGCGCGGTCTGCCGGATACATGAGAAGAAATAAGGGGACAGGGAAGAGTAATGTTTACAAATATGAAATATGTTTATGAGGTCTATAAAGCAGGAAGCTTTTCCAGGGCGGCGAACAGGCTGTATATATCACAGCCTGCCTTGAGCGCGATGGTAAAGAAGGTGGAAAAAAAGGTGGGAATGCCGCTCTTTGAGCGCAGCACGAATCCGATCCAATTGACGGACTGCGGCAAGCAGTACATTAAGACCGCGGAGAAGATCATGGATCTGGAGGAAGAATTTGCCTGCTATGTGGGAAATATCAACGAGCTGAAGACCGGACATCTGACGGTGGGCGGCACGTATCTTTTCTGCGCGTTTATCCTGCCCCCTGTCATCCGGCAGTTCCAGGAATCCTTTCCTTATGTGAAATTCAGTCTGTTCGAGGGGGAAACGCCGCTCCTCGAACGGAAACTCTTTTCGGGGGAATTGGATCTGCTCGTCGACAATTATCCGATGAAGGAAAGTGTCTATGAGAAACAGTATTTTATGAAAGAGCGCTTGCTTTTGGCAGTCCCGTCCTCCTTTGCAGGAAACCAGGAGGCGAGGGAATGGCGCCTGACGGCGGAGGATGTGATGAATGACGTTCACACGAAGCCGGAGATCCAGGGCGTCGACCTGAAGCTGTTTGCCGAGGAGCCGTTCGTGATGCTCCGCCTGCACAACGATACCCGGGAGAGGGTGGAGGAGATCTGCAAGCGGGCCAAAATCCAACCCAATGTAGTGCTCAAGCTGAATCAGCTTCTTACCGTGTACCATATGACGGAGCTGGGAATGGGGACGTCGTTTGTCAGCGATACGGTGGTGAAATGTATGCCCCCTAATCCCAGAATCATGTACTATAAGATCGATGATCCGGCGGCAGAGCGGAACGTGTATTTCTATTATCGGAAAAACAGATATTTTACCAGGAGCATGGCGGAATTTATGAAACTGGCGGTTCCTCCGTGTTCCGCTTAAATCCTACGTAGGTGACGGCAAAATACACGAGATAAATTCCGAAGAACAAGGCGATGCTTTTGGCAAAAAATGTTCCGCTGTCTGCAGGAACTCCGGTCGCCTCAACGAACCGTCCGCTCAGGAAAAGGATCATTTTCCCGCTGATGACGATGGCAATGATGGCGGGACACAGATAATAGGCGGTCAGCTGTTTGAAGATGAGACGGCCGCGTTCTGATTTTCCCATGCCCAATTTTGCCAGAACATCATAGCGGAACCTGTATTTTGAGGAGTCGCCAAGCTGCTGTACGGACAGGACGGTCATGGCTACGCAGACGAATACGAGTCCGATATAAAAGAGCGGAATGATAAGCGAGGCAAGCATATACTTGATCTCAGGGATCAGGTCGGCCCGGACGGCATAGACGACCGCATAGGTAATAATGGTGTCGGAGCCATAACACATATCTTTGAAGTCATGCCCTATGGCAGTCGGCTCGTCCGTGCCAAGCGTCAGGGCGTCCAGATTTTTCTGCAGTCCTGCATCGGCGCGGCCATCCACGTCCGCCGCAAGCTCTGTATACAAGGGATGCATCCGGGACAGGACTTCATCGGGAACGATGACGACATAATCGGCTCCGTTGTGCCCGTCCTGGGAAAAGGACCGGGTCTCGATTCCGGCGCAGGAGAGCAGGCTGTCCCCTGATGCGTTTTTTATCTTCAGGTCGTCTTTCATGTCCTGAACTTCCGACTCCAGGCGGGGCTTGACCTGTATCAGATATTGGTCCGGGAGCAAGTCGACTTTCTGGTATCCCAGCATTTTACGCAGATGATTATAATCGGAAATCCCCATATAGGTGTCACACGGGTAGTATACTCCGTCGTTTTGTAAAAATTCTTCGATTTTCCGCATATCTGGCTCGGCATCTATTTTTTGATCTTTCCGGAACATCGTGCCCCAGGTCTTCAGGTGTGTAAGCATCCAGGTATTTACCTGATTTTCTCCATCCGTATAAATAGAATAGGAATAATACTCGGTCACATCCGCCGCCTGGCTGATGAGTTTCTTTTCCTGCGCAAAGGATGCCCCGGCGTCTCCGTGTATCTGAACGTCGAAGGGGAACTTGCCGTCAAGTACTGTGTTTTCATACTCGTTGAACATCAGGGCAATGGAAGCGCCCATGAGCGCGAGGGTGAAAAGGGCGGTCAGTGTTCCCATGGTGAACTGCATAGTCCGTACCTTAGAGGCGAACTGCCGCAGGAGGAAGAGATTTCCGCCCCGGTAAATGCCGTTCCCTTTTTTCCTGATATAGCAGATGATCCAGGCGGACAGCCCC
>CAMNWW010000152.1 GCA_946566415.1 uncultured Lachnospiraceae bacterium
GATGTGATCATTCCGGCAAGATATCTGAATTCTTTCGACGCAAAAGAGTTGGCGAGTCATGCGATGGTAGATATTGATCCTACGTTTACGAAGAGGGTTAAGCCGGGTGATTTGATTGTGGCGAACAAAAATTTTGGCTGCGGGTCATCCAGAGAGCATGCGCCGCTCTGCTTGAAAACGGCGGGAGTAAGCTGTGTGATCGCAGAGACATTTGCAAGGATTTTCTACCGCAACGCAATCAATATCGGTCTTCCGATTATCGAGTGTCCGGAGGCGGCAAAAGGAATTGAAGAAGGGGATCAGGTGGAGGTCGACTTTGATTCTGGGAAGATATATAATCGGACAAAAGGCACTGAGTTCCAGGGGCAGGCGTTCCCGGAATTTATGCAGAAGCTGATCGCCGCAGGCGGGCTTGTGAACTACACGAACGGTAAGAGGGCTTAATGTTATGGGTTTACTTTATAAAAGTACGAGAAATTCTTCAAAAACAGTCGCAGCATCTTATGCGATTCTGAAAGGGCTTGCAGAGGATGGGGGATTATTTGTACCTACAGAGATCCCCCGGCTCTCTGTTTCCATGGATGAATTGAAAGATAAGAGTTACAAGGAAACCGCTTTTGCGGTAATGAAAGAATATCTCACGGACTTTACAGAAGAAGAATTGAGAAACTGTATTGAAAAAGCATATGACAGTAAGTTCGATACAGAAGAGATCGCCCCGCTTGTAAAAGCGGGCGGCGCGTATTATCTGGAACTGTACCATGGGGCTACGATTGCTTTTAAAGATATGGCGCTTTCGATACTCCCGCATCTTATGACGACAGCGGCCAAAAAGAATCAGGTAAAGAATCAGATTGTAATCCTGACCGCTACATCCGGAGATACCGGAAAAGCCGCTTTAGCCGGGTTTGCGGATGTAAAAGGGACAAAGATCATCGTTTTTTACCCAAAAGACGGTGTCAGCCGGATTCAAGAGCTGCAGATGGTGACCCAGAAAGGGGAAAATACTTCTGTAGTCGCGATTCACGGTAATTTTGACAATGCGCAGAGCGGCGTGAAAGCAATGTTTGAAGATAAGAAACTGGCAGAAGAACTAGGCGCGTCCGGGTACCAGTTTTCATCGGCAAATTCGATTAATATCGGGCGTCTTGTTCCTCAGATCGTCTATTATGTCTACGCGTATGCAAAGCTGCTTAAGAATAAGGAGATCGCTCAGGGCGAACCGATCAATGTGACAGTGCCCACAGGTAATTTTGGAAATATCCTAGCGGCTTATTACGCAAAAAAAATGGGGGTTCCGATTGAAAAACTGATCTGTGCCTCGAATGAGAATAAAGTTCTGTATGACTTTTTCCAGACAGGAAAGTATGACCGGAATCGTGAATTTGTCCTTACTACTTCTCCGTCCATGGATATTCTGATCTCCAGCAACCTGGAACGGTTGATCTATTTTCTGACGGGAGAGGACGATACTGAAAATCGGAGGATGATGGAAGAGCTTCGTACAAAAGGCGTTTATGAGATAACAGACCAGATGAAGGAGCGCCTTGCGGACTTTGCGGCGGGATTTGCGTCCGAGGATCAGGTGAAGCAGGCGATTCACGAGATGTACAACAGTACAGGATATGTCCTTGACCCGCATACGGCGGTAGCGGCATCGGTTTATGAAGAGTACCGCAGCAAGACGGGCGATGAGAGAAAGACGGTCATCGCATCGACAGCAAGTCCTTACAAATTTGCTGGAAGCGTGTTGGAAGCGATTGATTCCGGCAGCACAGAAACCGATGAGTTCAAACGGATCGACAGGCTCAGAGAGCTTTCAGGAATGGAGATACCAAAGGCGGTCGAAGAGATCAGGAATGCGCCGATCCTTCATACGAGAGAATGCGACGTACAGAAGATGAAAGAGACGGTAAAGGAGATCCTTGGCGTCAGCTAAGGCTAAAACGGAGAAAAAGACAGAAAGAGGTGGAGAGATGCTGGCTGGAACTGAAGAAATGAAGTTGATGGAAGAGGCAGTGAAGGCAAGACAGAGATCTTATTGTCCTTATTCAAAATTTGCGGTAGGAGCGGCCCTGTTATGTGAAGATGGGACTATCGTGCTTGGATGCAATGTGGAAAGCGGGGCTTACAGTCCGTCGAACTGTGCGGAGCGAACGGCAATTTTTGCGGCTGTGGCACAAGGGAAAAGAAAGTTCCGGGCAATCGCTGTCGCCGGCGGGAATCAAGGAGAAACAGCCGGACCGTGTTATCCCTGCGGAGTGTGCCGGCAGGTAATGGCAGAGTTTTGCGGAGAGGATTTTCAAGTTATTTGTAAAAATGAAGAGGGGCAGATCGAGAGCCTGACACTCGGTGAGCTGCTGCCGAGGAATTTTAAACTTTTATAGTTTCCAACATAGTCACGGCTGTTATAAGAAGTTGGTAACAGTTCAGCCATACAGCTCGATTCGGCTGCGTTGCAGCCTTTACCGCATTATAAGCTTAGGCCCTGTCTTTTGGGGGCTTAGCGTTAATCGCGTCCCGATATCCCACAGGGATGTCGGGGCTTCAAATGCTACGCAGCTAGAATCTCGCTTATGTCAGAACGCCATATGGAGGCTTGGCCGATTTGTCCGCCTTGTGAGCAAGCTCCCATGCGGACAGATAGTCCAAGCGCCGCAAGGCTGAACTGTTACAAAAGTTGGTGAAGAATTTAACAATCATATTGACTTTTTTTCCTAAAAATGAGATAATGAACACAAATTTTGAATTTAAGGAGGAAATTAGCCATGTCAACAAAAGCATATTATCCGATCAGCGAAATCGGACAAGGCAAACCTGGTTTTTCAAAGACCCGCTCAATTATTGAGGCCGCTTTCTACGGAAATAACGTAGTAAAGGTTGAAACACTAAAAGAAGCGTATGAGTTAGCAAAAAATTCTCCTGGAACGATTGTAACTGATATGCCAGTATATAGAGGAGAAGAATTCGGTCTTGACAAAGACGCGAAAGTACTGTTGTTTAATGACGGCGCGATCACAGGGCGTTACGCTACGGCTCGCCGTATCGCAGGAGAACCGGGAGTGGACTGTGAAGCGCTCGATAAGGTGGCGATGGATGCGGTTTATTCCTCACGCTGGAAAACGATGTATCATGCTACAGTATATGCAGGACTGGATCCGGAGTTTATGGTAAAGTGCCATCTGCTGATTCCGGAAGGCGAAGAGAATATTATGTACAACTGGATGCTGAATTTCCAGTATATGTCAGATGAGTATGTAAAGATGTATAAGAACTCTAAACCGGTTGGAGACGGAAAAGAGCCGGATATCTATATCTTCTCTGATCCGCAGTGGGTACCGGTAGAAGCTCCTGGCGTCAGCTTCGACTGCCTGAGCGACCCGGCTAAGAAGACGCTCTGCTACTTCAATACAGAGACGAACTGTGCATGTATCCTTGGTATGAGATACTTCGGCGAGCATAAAAAGGGAACGCTTACTATGGTATGGGCAATCGCGAACCGGAACGGTTATGCTTCCTGCCATGGAGGACAGAAGGAATATCTTCTTCCGGACGGCTCCAAGTTCGTTGCGTCTGTATATGGGCTTTCAGGATCAGGAAAATCAACGCTTACCCATGCAAAACACGGCGGAAAATATGAAATCAAAGTACTGCATGACGATGCGTTTATCATCAATACCGATACATGCGCGTCAATCGCTATTGAGCCGACATATTTTGATAAGACGGCGGATTATCCGACAGGATGCCCGGACAATCAGTATCTTCTGACAGCGCATAAATGCTCCGCGACTCTGGATGAGGACGGAAAAGTTCAGCTTGTGACAGAAGATATCAGGAATGGTAATGGGCGTGCGATTAAGTCTAAATTATGGTCTCCGAACCGTGTTGACAAGATCGACGCTCCTGTCAATGCTATTTTCTGGATCATGAAAGACCCGACCATCCCGCCGGTAGTAAAACTGAAAGGCGCCGCGCTTGCATCCGTTATGGGAGCTACCCTGGCTACAAAACGTTCCTCAGCAGAACGTCTCGCACCGGGCGTCGACCCGAACAAGCTGGTGGTAGTACCTTATGCGAACCCGTTCCGTACTTACCCGCTGGTAAATGACTATGAGAAGTTCAAAAAGCTGGTAGAAGAGAAGAATGTAGACTGCTACATTGTAAATACAGGCGATTTCATGGGCAAGAAGGTGAAACCGGGCGATACTCTTGGTATCCTGGAGGCAATCGTGGAGAAGAGAGCAGAGTTTAAACAGTGGGGTCCGTTCTCTGATATCGAGATCATGGATTGGGAAGGCTTTATCCCGAACCTTGATGATGCGGAATATAAGACACAACTTAAAGCACGTATGCAGGATCGTGTAAATGAGGTCGAGGCTTTTGCTACAGAAAAGGGCGGCTATGACAAGCTTCCGGATGAAGCGGTCGAGGCTCTGAAGAAATTGGTGAGCGAGCTGGCATAATTGCTTTTTCACAGACGATATTTGTATATAGAGAACGCTGTCTCACAAAGGCAGCGTTCTTTGCATGTGCGCTAGGAAAGGTTACTCTGTTATTTAATGTATTGACAAACATACCAAAGGTATGATAATATAAATACATACCAATAGTATGTTATAGGGAGGACAAAGTGGCAAGGAATAAGCATCCGGAAGAAACCGTTAGTCTGATATTGGATGTGTCTTTTCGGTTATTTATGGAAAAGGGGTACGAGCATACTTCTATTCAGGACATTATCGATCAGTTAGGCGGTCTTAGCAAAGGCGCGATCTATCATCATTTTAAGTCAAAGGAAGATATTCTGGAGGCTGTTACAGACAGGATCACGGCCGAATCCAATCATATGCTCGCAGTCATTCGGGACCGTCAGGACCTCAACGGCATAGAAAAACTAAAGACAATTTTTAAAGCTTCAATCAACCGTCCTGTACAAAATGATATTTTTGCGGTAGCCCCGGATTTTCACAGTAACCCGAAACTGCTTTTCAGCCTTTTACACGACACAATAGATAATGTGGCGCCTAATTATATCCTTCCCATCATCAGACAGGGGATCTCGGACGGTTCGATTGAGACGGACTATCCGGAAGAATTGGCAGAACTGATTTTACTCGTGGCAAATGTCTGGATGGATCCTATGGTATTTGACAGTACAGAGGAAGAATCCTACCGTAAGTTTATGGTGTTTAGCCAGATGCTTAAAGCATTTGGACTGGATATCGTGGATGACGAGATCGTAGAAAGACTGCGCGAGCTGACATCCATTTACCAAAAGAGCAGACGCTAAGAAAAATTCTGCCCTGTAAAAAGGGCAGATATATTTTGACAATATACATACCGTCGTATGGTATGTAAAAGAAAAACGGAGGTTTAGAGGATGAAACAGAAATTATTTTCAAGAGATTTTACACTAGTTGTCATTGGTCAGATTATTTCACTTTTTGGCAACGCTACGATAAGATTCGCGCTGCCTTTATATCTGCTCAATCTGACAGGGTCATCAGCGCTTTACGGAACTGTCACGGCATGCGCCTTTATCCCGGCAATCCTGCTGTCGCCTGTTGGCGGGATTGTTGCTGACAGAGTGAATAAACGAAATGTTATGGTAATCCTGGATTTTTTTACGGCAGCAGTCATTTTAACATTTTCTTTGCTTATGAAAGGAGGGAATATCATTCTTCTTCTGACTGTCACAATGATGCTTTTATATGGTATTGCAGGCGCCTATCAGCCGTCTGTGCAGGCAAGTATCCCAGCGCTTGTCGACCAGGATTATTTTATGGAGGCTAACTCTATTATC
>CAMNWW010000153.1 GCA_946566415.1 uncultured Lachnospiraceae bacterium
TCTGCTGCGTTGCAAGTTTGATGCCCCGTCAGCTTGCTGCGGGGTATTTGACTTGCGATACAGTACACTGGAAAGAGCCGAATATGAAGGGCGGGGAAACGTTATGCCAAAAGGAACAAACCAGAAATTTAAGTTATACCGGCTTGCGCAGATCATGCTGGAAAAAACAGATGAAGAACATTATATTACTATGCCGGAGATTCTATCTTTCCTTGAAGAATATGGGATAACAGCGGATCGCAAGAGTATTTATAATGATCTTCGTGATCTGGATATTCTGGGAATCGAAGTGGAGGGTGAACCTGTAGGAAACAGGTATCATTATCATGTGGTGAACCGTCTTTTTGAACTTCCGGAGCTGAAGCTTTTGGTAGATGCGATTCAGTCGTCAAGATTTATCACAGAACGAAAGTCTAACGCGCTGATCAGGAAACTGGAAAAGCTGGTCAGCAAATATGAAGCGATGAAGCTGCAGCGTCAGGTATATGTGTCCGGAAGAATCAAGACGATGAACGAGAGTATCTATTATACGGTAGACGCGATTCACAATGCGATTTCGGAAAACAGAAAGATCAGGTTCCAGTATTTTCAGTGGAACGTGAAAAAGGAGATGGAACTGCGTCACGGCGGAGCGTATTATCATATCAGCCCTTGGGGGCTTTCGTGGGACGATGAGAATTATTATCTGGTAGGATACGATTCTGAAGCGGGCAAGATTAAGCATTATCGAGTTGACAAGATGCTGCATATCCAGACTTCGGAGGAAAAAAGGGAGGGAAGGGAGCATTTTAAAAAGCTGGATATGGCGGACTATGCTAAAAAGAGTTTTGGTATGTTCAGAGGCAAGGAGCAGCAGGTGAAGCTGTCGGTGGAGAACTCTCTGGCAGGGGTTATTATTGACCGGTTTGGAAAAGATGTGATGCTTATCCCGTCAGACGGGGAGCATTTTACAGTAGTGGTGGACGTGCATGTCAGCAAACAGTTTCTGGGGTGGATCATTTCCCTTGGCGAAGGAGTAAAAATCATCGGACCTGATGAAGTTGTAGATCAGGTAAAAGGGGAGATCGACCGGTTGATCCGGCAATATCAGTCGTAATGAGGTGGATCTATGCTGCGAGATAAGGATATTCGGGAGCCGCTGTTTGACTTTTTAGAAGAGAGTTACGGCAAGATCAGAATTTTAGAGGAAAAGACCATGGGAAGATCCCGCGCGGACATTGTCATGGTCGCGCCGGATGCGCTTTACGGTATTGAGATTAAGAGCGACGCCGATTCATACACACGGCTTGCGAATCAGGTGAGGGACTACGACACCTATTATGATTTTAATATTGCTGTCGTCGGCACAAGGCATGCCATGCACATTCACGAACATGTCCCTGAATATTGGGGTATTATTACAGTTGAGCAGACAGACGGTGGAGTTGACTTTTATTTTCTCAGAAGACCGCGATGTAACCCAATGGTAAAATGGGAGAAGAAGATGAAGGTTCTCTGGAGATCGGAGCTGGCGCAGATTCAGGAGTGGAACAATATGCCCAAGTATAAGGACAAGAGTAAAGAATTTGTCATCAAAAAAATTATAGGTTATTTGCCGGAGAGAATTACAGAAGAGACGTTAAAGGGGCAGATCAGCGAGCTGTTGTTTGAACGGGATTATAGTGAGGCAGTGAATGTATTTTCCGCTAAGGCTATTAAGAAGAAATCGCGCAGAAGGGGGCGCAGGCTATAACGAGCGTAGGAAATATTCTGTTAAGGGAAAAATACAGCCGCAGGGCAGTAGATGTGAGACGCCGTATCTTCTACTGTTTCTGCGGCTGTTCTATCGGAGAATTATTCTGCGGCGTCACGGAGCAAATTTGCGACTTCAGTGCAGTCGCGCCAATCGCCCCTCCATTTGCAGATAGTATCCTGTGCGCCATAACCTCCGAATCCAAATTCACCGAAGGTTGAGTCGTCAGGATAGATTCCCCAATAAGGAGTTCCTGCCAATGAATTCCATTCAGTTCTGACAATGTCAGGAGCCATGAATGTTCCGTCAAGAGCATAGACGTGCCATTCGGGATCTCCCATACCCCAGTCGTTCCACATGTCGTTACTCAATGTGCCAAAATCATAGTTTTGGCCGGAATTTCCATTTGCTGAAATGAAAGCCTGCAGCTCCGTTAAGGAAGGCTGGTTTTGCTGTTCAATCATGATACTTTCAATCACATGGGTCGGCTCGCTGCTGATCCGACCGTTTGATAATGGATAGAGTTCGGCGGCAGTGCTGATCGTATTAAAATTAAAGTCGGTTTGATGAAGGAAGACCAGACCTTCGTCAGTTATCGTACTGTAGCCGTTATCAGGCAGCGTGTCGGTCGCCAGGACTGCCTGTGTGCCGTCCCACTGATAGATTCGGGACATGAAGGGGTAAAATACGGCATTCTCATCCAAACCCAGAGATGAAGAATATGAACCTACCGGGATTTGCATATCATATCCTCCGACGATCCACAGAGCGGGAATACCGTCTCCTGCGTCAAAAAGTGCGGCCCAGCAGAATTTTGGCTTGGGAAAATTGACGGAATACCATTCGTCCCATACGGCTGTCTCGCTCTCCCGCACATTGTCGTCAAGAATCTGCGCATAGGCCCTCGCCTGTTCGGCAGTCATACGGCACTGGAAGACATCGCCGTAGTAGGGAAGGCGGGAAAGGGACTCTTGCGCAAGAAAGGCAGGCGGATTCAGTATGTCCAGTCCGGAAGCATCTAAAATATCTTCGGCTAAGGCTTCATCGCGCTCTACTTCTTCCAGCACGAACTCAGGAACGCTGGACACATTGATCGGAGCGACGACAGCCGAGCCTGTACCGTCCTCGATCAGGGAGAGTTTGACCATTTCTCCGGCAGATACGCGGACGGTAGTTTTTTTGCCGGATTCATCGGTGAGGGTACACTCTACCGTCCCTTCTAATATGTATACGTTCATGTGGCGTTCGTCTTGCAGTTCCACCCATCCGCAGGTACCGCGGATACCTACCGTCATAGTGGAAGTGTGGATCTCCATACTTTCGTCGTCATCTAAAGGTTCAGTGACATTGAAGAACAGGTTTCCAGACTTTATTTCGATTTCCAGGCTTTTTCCGTCCTTTTCAATGACGGCTTCGGATACTGCGTCCAGCTTCGCCAATTTTACATTATCCAGTTTGATCCAGGCGTAGCTCTTCTTCAAAGTCTCCATGCCGTAACCGCTGTAAAGCTTCAGATTTTCCAGGACGGAAACCTCTTCTCCTTCGTCGTCCCGGACGTCCACCGTTCCCTCAGTCTTTAAGAGGTTCATGGTAGTGGCCTTAGCCGGGGAGCCGCAGGATGCCGACAGCAAGGAAACAGCAAGGGCAAGGCTTAAAACGCGGAAAATGATTGTTTTCTTTTTCATAATGGTATGCCTCCTAATAAAGTCAACCCCGCAAAGCGGGGTAATTCGTACTAAAGCTCGCGTTAATACCTCGCTAAGTACTTTGACCCCGCAGGGCGGGGTAATTCGTACTAAAGCTCGTGAAATACCTCGCTAAGTACTCATTATATCATGACTGGAAGGCGATTGCATCCAGAAAATAAATTCCTTGAACTTTCCACAATTCAGTATGAATTTCAACGGCAGCTATTTCGCGAAAAGAAAAATATGGTTTGCAAAACCAGAGAGCTATGTTACAATATGAAATATATAGCCGAATAGGCGATGAGATTTTTAAGCAACAAAATAACAGCAATGATAAAGAAAGGTATAGGAGAGGAAAGTGAAAAGAAGAGTATTTTACTTTTTGTTGGTATTATGTTTTGTATTTATTTTTCAGCCAGGGACAGTATCTGCGGCTGGAGAGCAGATCCGAGTGAAGGGCGTCGATATTTTGAAGGATTCTGACCGGACGGTAGAGTGCGGAGGCGGTACGGCAAGTTACAATCCAGACACAAAAACATTGACGCTTAATAATGCGGTTATTGACAAGGATTCCAGCGGGGCGTCCTTGACATATGGGATTGAGATTCAAGGAGAGGGAATCACGGTCGAGCTGGTTGGGAGTAATACGATCAGCGCCCATATAGGAATCGATAGCGGAAGCCCGTTGAGTATAAAAGGGACGTCAGGCGGCAGTCTTACGATCCGCGCCGATCAGGCTTACCCATCGCTGAACTGCCGGGGAATTTCTATTGCAGGAGGCGGACTTACGGTTCAGGACGCGAATCTGGAAATTGTTCTTGGCGAGATAGGAGACGCGAGCGGTTATGCATTATATATTACCGGCGGGGACAACCTGATCAGCAATTCCCATATAAAGATAACAGCAGAGTCTGGCGGCAGTACTTCGGCAGATGCAAAAGCGCAGGGAATCAATGCGACGGGTGCAAATTCCGTCACAATATCAGGCGGCTCAAGTATCGTCATGGAAAATCTGGATAGTGGGATCGGCGCTTATGGGGCCAATGTGGTGGTTTCAGGAAGCAGTCTTTCCATACCGAATGCAGTGGACTATGCTGTTTCCTGCGAGGATCTTGAGATCATTAACGGAGCTAAAGTAAATGCTGCAGTGAAGACTGGGGTAGCTGTAGGGGCGAATAATATTGCTGTCTCAGGTTCCACGGTTCATGTTGAGTCAGAGCAGAGCAATGCCCTTGCATGCGGGAATCTGGAAATCAAGGACTCTTCGGACATTACCGCTAAAGGGTATTGGCCCGCTTTTTACGTAGAGAATAACACGGATATTAAAAATTCTTCCATAGAGACAGAAGCAACAAATGATGTTGGGATTTTCTGCAAAGGACCTGTTGAGATCGAAGAATCTGAGGTGAAGGCGATAGGCGGTACAGGAAAAGGCAGTATTCTTGCACATGGAAATATTTCTATTACCGGAGGAAGCACAGAGATCGGGGAAGGAAGCATTTCCTCCAATGGGGACATCAATATTGGAGGAATAATCACTTCAAACGGCAAGCCCTCATACGATAATATAAAAGGCGGAAACAGCGGGAAGGTAGAATTTCAGGCGGCTGATTACAGCGAGGTCGATAAAGCGATCGCGGAAGCAGAAAAGCTGAATAAAGATGATTACGAGAACTTTGAGGAAGTGGAGAAAGCGGTCCAGGCTGTTGTCAGAGGGAAGAATTTCACCGAACAGGATGTGGTGGACGGATACGCCGCGGCGATCAAGGCGGCGGTAGCCGCGTTAAAGCCTGTGTCTTCCGGTCAGAATGTGTACAAGATCGTTGAAGGGGCAGATCAGACGATTGTGATCGGAGACAAGAAGGACATTACGATAAAAGCGGACGGAGAATTCACCGGTTTGTCCATAGATGGAAAAGAAGTTGCGAAGGAGAATTATACTGTAGCGTCAGGCTCCACAGTGATTACTTTGAAGGCGGAATATGTGAAGACATTGTCAGTGGGCGTCCATACGGTAACGATCAATTATACGGATGGGAAGGTAGAGACAAAATTGACTCTCAAGGAAGACAAAGCGGAGGGGGCAACACAGGATCCGGCAAAGGAGGAATCAAAGAATCCATCGCAGAATCAGACAAATAAAGATGAAACATCTCCTAGGACAGGAGATCATCTGCCGATCGGATGGATCATCGCTCTTATCGGGTCTGCTGCTATCGGTCTGGCAGCGGTAAGATATAGAATCAAATTACAAAATATGAGATAAAATGTAATAGATCACAATAAGATAGGCGGGGATTATCCCGCCTATCTCCATATGGTGGTGGTGCGCCCGGCGGCGCACGTTTCTAACGGGTGAAAGTCCCGAATCCGCCCGGT
>CAMNWW010000154.1 GCA_946566415.1 uncultured Lachnospiraceae bacterium
TACTTCTCCATAATATTCTGACAGATCTCCATCCCTTTATAACTGAGGTAATCTTCTATCCTGCCCGATTTTATGAATCTTTCCCAGTATTTTTCCTTCATTCACGCTACCTGACCTTTTCCAGTTCTATGAACCATGATTCTAAGGTTAGGTTGTCCTGTGCGTAAAAAGCTATACTGTATAAAATCTGCCAGAAGATTTTGAGGCTTCATCCCTTGACAAACCGGCGTCATGCGTATCTTGCATGACGCCGGTCCGGTTCTCTCTTTTCCTACTCTTCCTCATGGTACCCAAAATTCTTGATCAAAAAGTCGCTGTCACGCCAGTCCTTTTTCACCTTGACCCAGAGCTTTAAGTTCACTTTCATCCCCAGAGTCTGTTCCATCTCATACCGCGCTGCGCTTCCGATCTTTTTCAGCATGGCTCCCTGTTTTCCAATAATGATGCCTTTATGTGAGTCCCGTTCACAGATAATCGTAGCCTCAATATCCATGATTTTTCTGCGCGCCTTCATCGTTTCAATCGAAACGGCGATCCCGTGCGGTATCTCTTCATCGAGACAGCGCAGCGCTTTCTCACGGATCAATTCTGCCATGATCTGCCGCTCCGGCTGGTCTGTGACAGTGTCCTCGTCATAAAACTGCGGTCCATAAGGCAAGTATTTCATAATCACCTTCAAAAGCTCGTCCGTATTATCGCCGGTCTTTGCCGATACCGGAACAATGTCGGCAAAGTCATATACTTTACTGTATTTCGCGATACACGGAAGCAGCTCCTCCTTTTTTACGGTATCCGACTTATTGATGACAAGAATAACCGGCGTCCGGACTTTTCCAAGCCGCTCTGCGATATGCTGCTCTCCCGCGCCGATAAATGTGGCAGGCTCTACAAGCCAGAGCACAACATCCACCTCGTTAAGCGTCCTTTCAGCCACGTTCACCATGTATTCTCCCAGCTTATTCTTCGCCTTATGGATCCCCGGCGTGTCCACGAACACGATTTGTCCTTCCTCTTTACTTAGCACCGTCTGAATCCGGTTCCGGGTCGTCTGCGGTTTCTTTGACGTAATCGCGATCTTCTGGCCGATCAGGTAATTCATGAGCGTGGATTTTCCTACGTTCGGACGTCCGATCAGAGTCACAAATCCTGATTTATAATTCCTTTTTCCCTGCTCTTCCATTAAAACAAATCCTTCACTTCTGTAAACACTTCCCGGTCTTCCTCGATCTTTCCTTCATTTCCAATCACACAGATCTGATCGTCTGTAAGCACTGCCTTTGCAATCCCTGCCAGAGCGCGGATATCCTCCTGTGTAGCAGTAAGGACCTGTCTGCGGTCTTTTTTCAGCATTTCTTCATCTACGTGGTTCAGATACAGAGTCATTGAACGCACTCCCTTTGCCGCCGGGGTCAGCGGCTGGTCGATATTGCTGATCGTCCCGATAATATATTTTGTCATATCTCTCTCGCTGACCGTAAAGTTCCTCAGATACTCCGGCACGCCGTCGTATACTTCCAGCGTTTTTTTCAGATTCGGGTCCCGGTAAGAGACAAAATATCCGTCCCCGACACGGTTGAAGCTGCTCATACATCCGTAAGCCCCGCCCTTGACTCTGATGTTCACCCAGAGATAGTCATAGCTCATAATTACTTTCAGAATATGAAGCGCTCCGGTGTATTCAAAGCCCGCATCGATAAAGTTCCCTGCCTTTGCCGCGAACTGCACCTTGGAGGCTGTCTTGAAGCCTTCGTTTTTCTTCTCACAGTGAAGCACACATGACGACGCGGGCGTCTGCTCTGCAAAAAGCGCGCCGTTTAATTTCTTAAGCTCCGCCTCCAGGCCGCTAAGCCCTTCACGCGCCGCCGTGTAGCTCACCATCATATTCCCTCTGCGGAACAAAAGAGCAGTCAGCTCTTTCAGCTTTTGGATGAGTCCTGTTTTCATTTCCTCGAACTTTTCATCCAGAAGACTGACGGTCTGATAGAAAGAAATCTCTTCCGTCAAATCCCTGAATTTACAGATCGGCGACTTATAAGACATTGCCCGCAGCGCCGCCACCGAATGCCCGGAAGACAGAAAACGCTCCTGCATACGGGATTTCGTCATGGCAAGAATCTCCCGCAGACGTTTCTCATCCCCCAGACGTGAACGGACAAGGATCTCTTCCATCATTCCGACGGCAAATGGGATCTTATCATACAGAGCTTTTGCCTTGATCTCAAAAGTCGCCTTGAACGCTTTCTCTTTTGCCCTGGTCACATCAGGATATACTTCCAATGAAGAGCCGATACCGCCGGTGTGCACGTTGATCTCATTGAACAGCTCCCCATACTCATAATTTTCCGTATCAATAATCCCCAGAACCGCCTGCAGGACGCCTACGTATGGGAGATCTTCCTCCGGTACGTCCGCCAGGTCAAAAAGCAGCGCCAGATAACCGATCCCGTTCGTCTCTACCTCGTGGAAAACGACCGGAATACCTGCCAGCTCCATCTCTTCATTATAAATAGGCACCGTTTCCCTGGAAATGTCCTCCCGTGTGAGCATAGGTATCTTCTCAAGATCCTCCTGCGAAGAAGGCTCCTCCTGATATTCCTCAAGCCGCCGGGTATCTGCAACCAGCTTATCCAGCTCCTCCTCACTTAAGGACTCCTTATATGCCTGCATTTTCTCCTTAAGCTCTGCGTCAAGCCTTGCCGTCCTTCCCGGCTCCGGCGCCACCGTCACGACCGAGCCGTGGAGGTTATCCAAAAGATAGGTCTGAATCAGCTTTTCAAAATAGCCCTCATTCATCTGTTTTTTCAGGAAATCAAACGTTTCCAGGGCTTCCACATGGATAAACGGCTTCGTATCATCGTAAAGCCAACTGTCAAAAATCTGCAGACCGTACATCAGCCCTTTCGGGTAACCGCCGAAATCTGCCTCGCGATAGCGGAATTCATGATAATTGATTCCTGCTTCCAGAGCCTTTTTATCCATGCCCTTTTCTACGATCGAGCGAAGCGTATCCTCGATCACCTTGACAAATTCTTCTTTCTGATCCTCATTGGCGTTCTTTGCCACGACAGAGAATACCGGCTGTAAGATGCTGTTATCATAAGAGCCTGTGATGTCCTTTCCGATTCCGGCGTCCACAAGAGCCTTCCTAAGCGGCGCACCCGGCGCTGATAAAAGCGCATAATCCAAAATCTGGAACGCAAGATAAAGTTCCTTATCCAGGCTGTCCCCGATTACTTTATTATAAGAAAGATACGTGTTGTCCTCCACAGATTCATTACTTGCAATCGAATATTTCATAGACAAGTTACGCATAGCGGTAAAAGGCTTTTGAAGCGCGATCCGTGAATCCACCTCTTTCTTCTCGTACTTCGACAGATATTCTTTATCCAGCCAGTCCAGCCTTTCCGCCATATCCATATCCCCGTAAAGATAAATATAGCTGTTGGACGGATGGTAGTATGTCCGATGGAAATCCAGATATTCTTCATACGTCAGTTCCGGGATAACATCCGGGTCTCCGCCCGATTCATTCGCATAGGTCGTATCCGGGAACAAAGAATTCAATATCATCCTGTCCAGAACGCCGTCCGGAGAAGAAAAAGCGCCTTTCATCTCATTATAAACCACGCCGTTTAGCTCAAGCTCCCCGTCTTTCTCCTCCAGGTTATAGTTCCATCCTTCCTGCCTAAAAATCTCTTCATGCTTATAAATATTGGGATGAAGAACTGCGTCCATGTAGACGTCCATCAGATTCTTAAAATCCTTGTCATTGCAGCTTGCCACCGGATATACCGTCTTGTCGGGAAAGGTCATGGCATTAAGAAAGGTATTCAAAGAGCCCTTCACCAGCTCCACAAACGGATCCTTTGCCGGGAACTTCTCTGAGCCGCACAGCACCGTATGTTCCAAGATGTGCGGAACTCCCGTACTGTTCCGGGTCGGTGTGCGGAATCCTATGTGAAATACTTTGTTGTCGTCATCGTTGGAGATCAGAAGTACCCTTGCTCCGGTTTTTTTGTGCCGCAAAAGCGCTCCTTCCGACTTCAGATCATCAAGCCTGCGCTGTTCGATCACCTCGTAGGCTGTCATGCTCGATTGCAAATCCATTGTTTCCATCCTCCTGCATCTATTATACTGTTCACAGCTGATCTATGAACGAATTACTATATATTGTACACAGTTCCAGGATTACTTACAAGGTTTTTCTACAATTGTCTCCGCTGTAATGCAGAGATTTTTAATACCATCTCACCATAGGAAGCATAAGTCTCTTGAAAAAAGAGAAGTTAACGTCTATAATTAGTACTAATATAGAGTTGAAGCACAAAAAACGCAAACATAGGCGCTAAAAAAGGAGTAGATTAAAATGAATATTCAAATCAGACCGTTTACAGACTCGGATACACAAGAAGCGATTAAGATATGGAACCGTATTGTAGAAGACGGCGAAGCCTTCCCCCAGCTGGACTGCCTGACTCTCGAAAACGGCGCCAGTTTTTTTAAAGAACAATCCTTCACAGGCATTGCCTATGATACAGAGACTTCGGAAGTGGCCGGTCTGTATATCCTTCATCCGAATAATATCGGAAGATGCGGACATCTTTGCAATGCCAGCTACGCTGTTAAATATGGTCTCAGAGGGATGCACATCGGTGAAAAGCTAGTCGCGCACTGTTTAAAAAAGGGCCGGGAACTGGGCTTTCGAGTCCTGCAGTTTAATGCGGTCGTCCGCTCCAATACCCCTGCCCTGCGATTATATGAAAAGCTTGGTTTTGTCCGCTTGGGCATGATTCCCGGCGGATTTCTGATGAAAGACGGAAGCTATGAGGATATCTTTCTTTTCTATCATACATTATAGGCGCCGTCTATAAGAAATATCAATCCAGAATATTTAATTTTGATGCCTGTGAATAGGATATAACAGCCTCATTTTTTTTCATAAAAAGCAGGCCGAACGCACCCGGGCCGCAGTTGCTGGCGATGGCAGAAGATGCCTTCTGCAAATAAACCCTCTCAAAAGGACAATACTGCCTTACAAGATACTCGATATACTGAAGTTTTTTCTCATCCATTCCAGCATAGGTGATGAATAAAATTCGGCGGTCAATATTTCTTGTATCACGAAGCACCCTTCTAATATAGCTTTTCGCCACATGTGCAAAATCGCCCATTTCTACACTGCCTACTACCATCTTACTCTTTCGCAGCACAATGACCGGATGCAGCAAAAGGGCGTCGCAGACAATTTGTATCCTTTTAGATATTCTTCCTGATTGGCACATCATATGCGTACTGTCAATTATAAAAGCAGAAGAAATATAACGCCTCAGCTTCTTCACAGTTTTCACAATCTCTGTCTTTGTGGCTTGGTTTTCCGCCATATAAGCAGCATGCAGCACCGACAGCCCCATGCTGCTGGACAGATGGCCCGAATCAATCACAGTAACATTTTCAAAGGATTTCGCCGCTTCAAGAGCATTATAGTATCCCTGGCTGGCATGCCTCGCCATGGTTATATGGATTACATTCTGAGCCTCTGTTAACTTCTCTGCAAAAAAGCGTTCATAATCTTCTACCTCGGGAGGCTGAGAGGATCCGCTTAGCCCCTCCGCTATATGCGTCAATAGTTCGTCCGCTCTTAGCTCCAGCTCGTCTAAAAAACGCCCCTCATCCGTACAGACATAATAAGGGCATACAGAAATACCAAATTCCTTCTTAAGAGATTCGGGAAGATCGCAGACGCTGTCCGTTGTGACTATCAGGGAGCGCCTTT
>CAMNWW010000155.1 GCA_946566415.1 uncultured Lachnospiraceae bacterium
CGCACGTCAACAGTTCACTTCGCGCCGTCCGCACGTCAACAGTTCACTTCGCGCCGTCCGCACGTCAACAGTTCACTTCGCGCCATTCGCAAAACGCGCCTTCGGCGCTTTTCCGCCGCTTTGCGGCTATTTTTGCTCATAGGCAGGCGCTCCCTTCATCAGTCATTAGCCTGCCGCCTTTTTGTGCAAGCACAAAGTCGTCCGTCTAATGCTGATGAGTGAACTGTTATTCTATGTTCTGTATCTGTTCCCGTACTTTTTCGATTTCAGTCTTGAGGTCTATCGCGCAGTTGGATACTTTTAGATCGTTCGCTTTCGATAAAATCGTATTCGCTTCCCGGTTCATTTCCTGAGCGATAAAATCCAGCTTCCTCCCGATACCTTCCTTTGCCCCGAGGGTTTCCCTCATATGCTCGATATGGCTCTTTAAACGAACCACTTCTTCATCTGTGCAGATCTTATCCGCAAAAATCACCACTTCGGCGGCGATCCGCCCCTCATCCATCTGTGCGTCCCCAAGGAGTTCTTTCACCTTTGCTTCTATTTTCTCCCTGTATTCTGCAACGATCTGCGGGGAACGTTCTTCAATAAACTTCACTTTTTCCTGCATATCGTCCAATTTCAGCAAGATGTCCTTCCTTAAATTCTCTCCTTCCGCCGTGCGGGTCTCCACAAATTGGCGGCAGGCGCCGTCAAGCGCCTTCTTCAGGCTGTTCCACAGCTCCTCTTCCCCAACAGTCTGCTCTTCCATAGTCAAGACCTCAGGGCATTTCGCCAGAGTAGAAACGCGGATATCGTAGTCAATGCCAAATTCTTCCTCCATCTTTCGGAAATAATCCATGTATTCCGTCGCCAGCGTTTGGTTATATTTCAGAGAAACCTGGCCTTCCGTCATATCTTCATATGTAATAAATATATCGACTTTTCCCCTTTGCACATACTGCTTCAGCACATTACGGATCATAGTCTCAAAAAAGTTTAATTTTTTCGGCATACGGATACTTATATCCAGATAGCGGTGATTCACGCCCTTGATCTCCACCGTAAACTTCCGTTCTGCCTCGGAAACCTCACAGCGCCCGAAGCCTGTCATACTTTTTATCATTTGCTCTCCTTCTTTTTATCGATCATAGATGATCAGATTTTGCTGTTTTATATAGTATAGGGCATTTAAAAAGTCCCGTCAACCGGCTCTTTTCCATCTATAAAATCAAGTAACTTTTTCATTTCCTGGGTAACGTCATCCATTGTCCCTTTTGTATTTAAAATTTTCGTTGTATCATCTCCAAACCCTAACTCTGGACCTTGAATGCAGCGATTCTCAAAAGCTTTCCCCATAATATGCTCCACGTTCTCTTTACCTTTATTATAATATGAGGCCTTATGGTTGACAAGGACTGTTACGTTTTTTCATCACAAAAAAGAGTTATCCCGTGCAAATACAGAAAGTTTCGTGTATAATACCTTATGAAACTCATCGCCGAATAGGCGATTGGGTTCACGAGTCCCGAGTATTACACGAGGGATACCTTATAAAGCCCATCGCCGAATAGGCGATTGGATTCACAAGTCCCGAATGTTGCGAGATAATTTTAAAGGAAATAAGCGAGGTATCACAATGGCATTTGACGGAATCACGATTGCAAATATCGTAAAAGAATTAAAGGAAACTCTCTTGGACGGACGGATTTACAAGATCGCCCAGCCTGAAACGGATGAACTCCTGCTCACTGTCAGGACGCCCCAGGGCCAGCGGCGCCTTTGTATCTCTGCAAGCGCCTCTCTCCCCCTCGTTTATCTGACAGACGAGAATAAGCCCAGCCCTATGACTGCGCCCAATTTCTGTATGCTGCTGCGTAAATACGTTGGAAACGGACGTATTACGGACATTTCCCAGCCCGGGCTGGAACGTATCATCCATCTGGATATTGAACATTTGAACGAACTAGGCGATCTGTGCCGGAAAACTCTGATTGTAGAAATTATGGGGAAACACAGTAATATTATTTTCTGTGACGAAAAGGGAATGATCCTGGACAGTATCAAACATGTCTCCGCACAGATGAGCTCTGTAAGAGAGGTTCTTCCCGGACGTCAGTATTTCATAACAGATACGCGGCAAAAATCAGACCCCCTCACAGCCTCAGAAGATAGGTTCTGCCAGGAGCTCCTTGCAAAACCCATGCCGATCGGAAAAGCGCTCTATAACAGTTTCACAGGCATCAGCCCTGTAGCGGCTGAAGAGATCTGCTTCCTTGCCGGAATCGACTCAGATCTCCCTGCAAAAGAGTTGGACTTGGACGTTCTTTCCCATTTATACCGGCAGTTCACATATTATTTTGAACAGGTATCTCTGGGGGAATTTTCCCCGTGTATTTATTATGAGGGAAATGAACCGAAAGAGTTTTCTCCCCTTCCCCTGACTCATTTTACCGGATACCAAAAAGAGACTTTCTCCTCCATCTCCGAGGTCATCCGCATCTACTACTCCTCCCGGGACAGTATCACGCGGATACGCCAGAAATCCGCGGACCTGCGCCATATCGTCCAGACTGCTCTGGAAAGAAACCGGAAAAAATATGACTTGCAGCAGAAACAACTGGCAGACACGCAAAATCGGGATAAATACAAGATATACGGCGAGCTGATCCATACCTACGGCTACAATCTCCCGGAGGGCGCCAAAAAGCTGGACGCTCTCAATTACTATACGAATGAAATGATAAGCATTCCTTTGGATGCCCAGAAAACACCGCCGGAAAACGCCGCCAGGTATTTTGAAAAATACAATAAACAGAAGAGAACTTTCGAGGCCCTTACTACTTTGACGGCTGAGACCCGCGACGAGATCACTTATCTGGAATCTATCGTGAGCGCGCTTAACATCGCCCAAAACGAAGACGACCTGGCGCAGCTCCGTGAAGAGATGACCGCTGCCGGATATATCCGCCGGAAAGCCGTCAAAAAGAAACCGAAGATTGTGAGCCGCCCGCTCCACTATATTTCCTCGGACGGTTTCGATATGTATGTCGGAAAGAACAACCTGCAAAATGATGAGCTTACTTTTCATTTTGCCAGTGGGAACGACTGGTGGTTCCACGCAAAAGGAGCCCCCGGATCCCATGTAATCGTAAAGACCAACGGCGAGAAGCTCCCGGACCGCACCTTTGAGGAGGCAGGCAGACTTGCCGCCCACTATTCCAGCAATTCCGGCGCGGAAAAAGTTGAGATTGACTATGTTGAAAAAAAGCATGTAAAAAAACCGAACGGCAGCAAGCCAGGATTCGTAGTGTACTATACCAATTACTCTCTGGTAATCGATTCCGACATTTCCGCCATCCGTGAAGCCTAATCTGAGGCTTTCTCAAGATAAACCGCTGCCTGCGGGTCCTTGAACCCGTAGGTACGCGTCCACTCTTTCGTCGCATCGCTGCGCGTCACATCGCAGCGGTTCGCAGACAAGAAACGCACCAGCTCGTAACAGCTCACCCAGATCTCATTGTCCCCGTCGCGCTGGGATTCGTCAAAGATCAACTGCAGTCCAAAATGAAGATGGTATTCATCAATATTATTGACATTTTCCTCTGCGCTGTATCCGGTACGCCCGACATAGCCGATCACATCCCCGGCCTGCACGACGCTCCCCTCCTTAAGCCCCTCTGCATAGGGGCGGTTCTGTCTCAGATGCGCATAATAATAGTAACGTTTCCCATCAAAACTATCGATCCCGATCCGCCACCCGCCGTACTGATTCCACCCCAGGGCGGATACTACGCCGGATTCCACCGCAACGACCGGCGTCCCTACCTGCCCCATCATATCATGCCCCAGATGGTTCCTGCGGTATCCGTAACTCCTCGACACGCCAAAGTCGTCATAATCTGAATAAGGAAATCCCTTCGCTATGGGATTGAACGCCTTTAAGCCATAGAAACGTTTCCATGTATGTTCTGCGTCTTTTGCCGGATCCACTTCCGTATCAGACGGCGTCTCCGCTTCATATTCTCCGACCATCCCTCCCAGAACGGCTCCATACGCTTCGCAGTAATACGAGAAATGCTCCATATCCGCTGTGATCTCTTCCATTGTTTCCCCGCCGTCCATGATTCTCTCAACCACTTCATCCAGATCGGACGCCCGATATCTTGAAAAATCCCCGCCGTATTTTGCTCCCAGGTATGCCAAAAGTTCGACCCAGTCCAAGTGCGTCTCCTTATCGCAGCTTTCTATATCATAATGGTAGGCCTGCTTCATCGCTTCCGCCGTTACATCAAAATCCACCCATTTGATATAATCCGCCTCTTCCTGGTCTGTACCGCTGATATATACTATGTCTGCATTTCCTGTGTCCTGCAGCATATCCTGGCTCCTTTTTGCCTGGTAAAACCCAAGCAGCAACGCCAGAACAACGATCTCCGCCATGATTCCACCCGGGGAACACAGCCACTTGCGCATCTTATATACCCCCGCTCTGCTTTCCTAACGCCATGCCTGCATTTTTTATATCGGCATATCCATTAGGATTTATGTTAAACATTCTATGCGGGTATTGCAAAAGAAATGTCATTCTAAGGAGCTACTGGATATGATAGACCTTTTCAAGCTGTTCCAGGCAGTACGACAGACGCTCTTTCTCCTTCTCATCTGCCTCTCTCCCTGAAAAATAGTAGGAGACTTTTCCTTCCCCTTCCGTTTCCGGCTTGCGCGGCAGCACACGGAGGAGCTGGCGGACGGTTCCTTCATTCCCGTCTACAAAGTGCACAGAACCCGGGAATACATGACGGAATCTTTCTTTAAAATAATTAAAATGTGTACATCCTAAAACCAGAGCCGAATAATTTGCCAGATCAAATGCTCTCAGCTCTTCTTTGAGATATTCATCTACTGCCTGAGAAGAAAACTCTCCTTTCTCAGCAAAATGCACCAGGCTTGGAAGAGAAATAAGGTCTGCATCGTGTCCGCTGTCTACCCGCTTTAGCAGATCATGAAGCTTGTCCCCCGCGATCGTGACCGGAGTCGCCGCTACAAGGATTCTCTTCTCCTCTCCCCGGTAAAGCTCCAGCGCCTTCTTAACAGCCGGCTCCATACCCACGATCGGCACCGGGAATCTGCCCCGGAACTCCTTCGTGGCCACACTGGTCGCTGTATTGCATGCAATCACGACCGCTTCTGCGCCCTCTGAGATGAGAAAATCCAGATTTTCTTTTACAAAACGCAAAATCTCCCCCTCTGTTTTCTCTCCATATGGCACATGGGATTCGTCTGCATAATATAAAAACTCCTCACAGGGCATCATCTTCATTGCGAGATGCAGAACCGACAGTCCTCCGATCCCTGAGTCAAAAATCCCTATTTTCATTTAACCTACCTCGAATATCCATTTTCCACTTCCGTCCCTTATAAGATCGTGTCCAGTGTATCCAATAATTTCTCCACATTAATCGGTTTCGCAATATGTCCGTTCATTCCGCAGCTGATCGCAGCTTCTCTGTCTTCGTCAAAGGCGTTTGCCGTCATCGCCAGGATCGGAATAGATGAACGGCTTTCATCATCCAGGCGCCGGATCGCTTTAGCGGCATCGTACCCATTCATGACAGGCATCTGGATATCCATGAGGATCAGCTTGTAATATCCCGGTTCCGCTTTTTTCAGCATCTCGACCGCTATCTCTCCGTTCTCTGCTGTATCGACCGTAAATCCTTCCTCCTGTAAGATTTCCGTTGCAATTTCCTGATTCAGCTCATTATCCTCAGCCAGAAGAATCC
>CAMNWW010000156.1 GCA_946566415.1 uncultured Lachnospiraceae bacterium
AACCTGAATATTGGAGTAATCAAAGGGGACGGAATCGGTCCGGAGATCGTTGCAGAGGCGATGAAGGTTCTGGACAGAGCCGGTGAAGTATACGGCTTCACCTGTTCATATGAACAGCTTCTCATGGGCGGCGCGTCGATCGACGTACATGGAGTCCCGCTCACAGACGAGACAGTGGCGAGGGCTAAAGAATGCGATGCAATTTTGATGGGTTCCATCGGCGGAGACGTAAGGACGTCCCCCTGGTATCAGCTTGAACCGTCCAAGCGCCCGGAGGCGGGACTTCTCAGGATCAGAAAGGAACTGAACCTTTTTGCCAATCTGCGTCCGGCAGTATTATATGAAGAACTTGCTGCGGCGTGCCCGCTTAAAGAAGAGATTACAAAAGGCGGGTTCGACCTTCTCATCATGCGGGAACTGACCGGCGGGCTCTATTTTGGCGAGCGCGGCACAGTGGAAGAAAACGGCGTCTTGACCGCCCATGATACGCTTACATATAATGAGGAAGAAATCCGCAGGATTGCGGTACGGGCGTTTGACATTGCTATGAAGAGGAGAAAGAGTGTTGTCAGTGTAGACAAAGCGAACGTACTGGATTCATCGAGACTTTGGAGGAAGGTCGTTGAAGAGGTTCACCAAGACTATCCGCAGGTGGCCTTAAGCCATATGCTGGTCGATAATTGTGCGATGCAGCTTGTCCGTGACCCGAAGCAGTTCGACGTGATCCTGACAGAGAATATGTTCGGCGATATCCTTTCCGACGAGGCCAGTATGGTGACCGGCTCCATTGGAATGCTTGCAAGCGCCAGCTTAAATGAGACGAAATTCGGACTCTACGAGCCAAGCGGCGGCTCTGCCCCGGACATTGCAGGGAAGGGAATTGCCAATCCGATCGCAACGATTTTGTCCGCGGCAATGATGCTGCGGTACAGTTTCGACCAGGATAAGGCGGCGGACGCGATTGAGGCGGCTGTAACCCAGGCGCTGAAAGACGGCTACCGCACAGGCGACATTATGTCGGAAGGCTGCCGCAAAGTAGGGACAGAGCAGATGGGGAGTCTCATCTGTGAGAGGATCCGATAGAAATAATAGAAATCGTTAAGGATACAGGAGGAAAATAAGACATGAAAAGTGACGCTGTAAAAAAGGGGATGCAGCAGGCTCCCCACCGTTCTTTATTTAATGCGCTTGGATATACGAAGGAAGAGTTGGACCGTCCGATCGTGGGAATCGTAAGTTCTTATAATGAGATCGTGCCAGGACACATGAACCTGGATAAGATCGTAGACGCTGTAAAGATGGGGGTGGCAATGGCCGGAGGGACCCCGGTTGTGTTCCCCGCGATCGCGGTATGCGACGGGATCGCCATGGGGCATATCGGGATGAAGTATTCCCTGGTGACCCGGGATCTGATCGCTGATTCTACTGAGGCGATGGCGCTTGCCCATCAGTTCGACGCATTGGTAATGGTGCCGAACTGTGATAAGAACGTGCCGGGGCTTTTGATGGCGGCGGCAAGGATCAACGTTCCTACTATATTTGTAAGCGGCGGCCCAATGCTTGCAGGGCATGTAAAAGGACAGAAACGCAGCCTTTCCAGCATGTTTGAGGCGGTGGGCTCCTATGCGGCAGGCACAATGACGGAAGAAGACGTATGTGAATTTGAAAATAAAGTGTGTCCCACCTGCGGTTCCTGTTCCGGTATGTACACAGCCAACAGCATGAACTGTCTTACCGAAGTGCTGGGTATGGGACTTCCGGGGAACGGCACGATTCCGGCAGTGTATTCAGAAAGAATCCGTCTTGCAAAACATGCAGGGATGCAGGTTATGGAGCTGTACAGAAAAAATATCCGTCCGCGGGATATCATCACAGAGGACGCGATTCTCAACGCCTTGACTGTGGATATGGCGCTTGGGTGCTCTACTAACAGTATGCTGCATCTTCCGGCAATCGCACACGAGATTGGAATGGACTTTGAGATTGACTTTGCAAACGGAATCAGCGAGAAGACTCCGAATTTGTGCCACCTGGCCCCGGCCGGCCCGACTTACATGGAAGATCTGAATGAAGCGGGCGGCGTATATGCAGTGATGAATGAGCTGAACAAGAAAAATCTTCTTCATACTGAATGCATCACAGTAACAGGGAAAACGGTGGGCGAGAATATTGCGGGATGTGTGAACAAGAATCCCGAAGTCATCCGCCCGATCGAAAATCCCTACTCGCAGACAGGAGGCCTTGCGGTATTAAAAGGAAACCTTGCGCCGGACGGCAGCGTAGTAAAACGTTCCGCAGTGGTGGAGGAGATGCTGGTGCATGAAGGTCCGGCAAGAGTATTTGAATGTGAAGACGACGCAATCAAAGCGATCAAGGACGGTCAGATCAACCCCGGGGACGTGGTGGTGATCCGCTATGTGGGACCGAAAGGCGGACCTTGAATGCCGGAGATGCTGAACACGACGTCCGCTATAGCCGGGATGGGACTTGGCTCTTCTGTGGCGCTCATTACAGACGGGCGTTTCAGCGGCGCATCACGCGGCGCATCGATCGGGCACGTGTCGCCGGAAGCAGCCGTAGGCGGACCGATCGCTCTGGTTGAAGAGGGCGATATGATCCGGATCGACATCCCGAACCTGAAGCTTGAAGTGAAAGTTTCAGACGAGGAGATGGAGGCAAGGAAAGAAAAATGGCAGCCAAGGGAGCCGGAAGTTACGACCGGATATCTTGCACGCTACGCATCCATGGTGACATCCGGGAACCGCGGCGCTGTGCTGGAAATCAAAAAATAAAAAGGGGAACAAGGATGCAGAAGTTAAATGGTTCAGAGATACTGATAGAGTGTTTAAAAGAGCAGGGCGTAGATACGATCTTCGGATATCCAGGCGGAGCGATTTTAAACGTATATGATGAATTATATAAACATAGCGATGAAATTAAGCATATCCTGACCTCCCACGAACAGGGAGCTTCCCACGCGGCGGACGGATATGCGCGCGCCACAGGGAAAGTGGGCGTATGTTTCGCCACCAGCGGACCAGGCGCGACAAATTTGGTAACCGGGATTGCAACCGCCTTCATGGACTCGATTCCAATCGTGGCGGTCACCTGCAACGTGGGAGTGCCTCTCCTTGGAAAAGACAGCTTCCAGGAAATTGATATTACTGGAATAACCATGCCGATCACCAAATACAATTTTATTGTCAAGGACGTAGAAAAGCTGGCCGAGACAATTCGGAAGGCATTCGCTATCGCTAAATCCGGAAGACCCGGACCTGTCCTCATTGATATCCCGAAGGATATTACGGCTCAGAAAGCGGATTATGAGCCTGTGAAAATTGAGCCTGTAAAAAAATACAAAAAAAATATTTCTGCAAAAGAAATTGATACGGCTGCAGAGATGGTCCAAAAAGCAGAGCGTCCTTATGTTTTTGTGGGCGGCGGCGCGGTTCTTGCGGACGCAAGCGAAGAACTCAGGGAGTTTGTCCATAAGATACACTCTCCGGTCTGCGATTCTCTGATGGGCAAGGGCGCGTACCCAGGAACCGATCCTCTATATACCGGAATGCTGGGGATGCATGGAACCAAGACTTCCAATTATGGGGTAAGTGAATGTGACCTTTTGATTGTAATAGGCTCTCGTTTCTCGGACCGCGTGATCGGAAATCCAGAAAAGTTTGCCAGCCATGCGAAAATCCTGCAGTTTGACATCGACGTTGCAGAGATGGATAAAAATATTATCATTAACGCCGGCGTCGTAGGAGATATCAAAGAGACGCTTGCGCAGGTGAACGCTAAACTTCCGCAGCTCTCCCATGATGAATGGGTTCATAAGATTCAGGAATATAAAGAAAAATATCCGCTCAATTACCATGCGGAGGCTCTGACCGGACCTTATGTGGTAGAGGAGATCTACCGTCAGACGAAGGGAGACGCTTTAGTCGTCACAGAGGTAGGTCAGCATCAGATGTGGGCGGCGCAGTACTATCAGTTTACAAAGCCAAGGACGCTCCTTACTTCCGGCGGGCTTGGCACGATGGGATACGGGCTTGGAGCGTCTCTGGGCGCAAAGATGGGATGCCCTGATAAAACCGTGGTAAATATTGCCGGGGACGGTTGTTTCCGTATGAATATGAATGAGATCGCGACAGCCGTCCGCTACAATATTCCAATCGTCGAGGTGGTGGTTAACAACCATGTGCTGGGTATGGTCCGGCAGTGGCAGAATCTGTTCTATGGACAGCGGTATTCTGCGACAATACTGGACGACGCCGTAGATTTTGTGAAATTGGCGGAGGCGATGGGAGCGAAAGCGCTTCGTGCCGAGACGCGGGAAGAATTTGCAGAAGCGTTCCGGATAGCGCTTGCGCATAACGGACCGATCCTAATCGACTGCCAGATCGCAAGCGATGATAAAGTATGGCCCATGGTGGCGCCGGGAGCGCCCATCAGTGAAGCGTTTGACGAGAAGGATTTGGAAGAGAAGGAGAGGAGATAATATGAAGAGAGTATATAACTTTTCGGCAGGACCTGCAGTTCTGCCTGAGGAAGTACTGCGTGAAGCGGCGGACGAGATGCTGGATTATAGAGGTACAGGCATGTCGGTCATGGAAATGAGCCATCGTTCCAAAGCCTTTGAGACGATCATCACAGAGGCCGAGCAGGATCTTCGGGAGCTGATGAATATTCCGGACAACTATAAGGTGTTGTTCCTGCAGGGCGGCGCGAGCCAGCAGTTCGCCATGATTCCTATGAACCTGATGAAAAACAAGGTTGCCGACTATATCATTACCGGGCAGTGGGCAAAAAAAGCGGCCGCGGAGGCGGAAAAATACGGAAAAGTGAACCGGATCGCTTCATCAGCGGATAAGACATTTTCTTACATACCGGACTGCACCGACCTTCCGATAGATGCGGACGCAGACTATGTTTATATCTGTGAAAACAATACGATCTATGGTACAAAGTATCATAAGCTTCCGGATACAAAAGGGAAACCCTTGGTTGCAGACGTTTCCTCCTGCTTCCTGTCAGAGCCGGTGAATGTGACGAAATACGGCGTTATTTACGGAGGCGTGCAGAAAAATATCGGCCCGGCAGGTGTGGTAATCGTAATCATAAGGGAAGACCTGATCACAGAAGATGTGCTTTTCGGCACTCCGACTATGCTTCAATATAAGATACACGCAGACGCAAAATCACTTTACAACACTCCGCCGGCATACGGCATTTATATCTGCGGCAAAGTCTTTAAATGGCTCAAAAATATGGGCGGCCTTGAGGTGATGAAAGTACGTAACGAGAAAAAAGCAAAACTTTTGTACGATTATCTGGATGAGAGCAAGATGTTCCACGGGACTGTGGAGAAAAAGGACCGCTCCCTCATGAATGTTCCCTTCGTGACGGGAAATGAAGAGATGGACGCGAAATTTGTGAAGGCGGCAAAAGAAGCAGGGCTTGAAAATCTGAAAGGGCACCGGACAGTGGGCGGTATGCGCGCCAGTATTTACAACGCCATGCCCTATGAAGGCGTGGAGGCGCTGGTCGCTTTTATGAAAAAGTTTGAAGAGGAGAATCAATGATGATGTATAAATATTATTGCTTGAATCCAATCTCTCCTGTGGGGCTGGAAAAGTTCACGGATGATTATGTGCCGGCGGGAGACGCAAAGGGGGCGGACGCAGTTCTGGTCCGCAGTGCGTCCATGCATGAGATGGAACTTCACCCTTCGCTAAATGCTGTGGCCCGTGAA
>CAMNWW010000157.1 GCA_946566415.1 uncultured Lachnospiraceae bacterium
GATGGAGATGACCTTATGCATGGGCGCTTCCATCAGTGCGGTCCATGGGTTTAACAAAGCGTTGAAAGAGGAGAGCGAAGGAAAGACAGTAGCAGTCATCGGAGACTCCACCTTTATGCATTCTGGGATGACAGGGCTTGCCAACATCGCATATAATCAGAGTAATTCGACGGTCATTATCCTGGATAACTCTATCACCGGAATGACAGGGCATCAGCAGAATCCGACTACAGGATATAATATCAAGGGCGACCCGGCCGGAAAGATTGATCTGGAAAGCCTGTGCCGTTCTATGGGATTTAATAGAGTGGCGGTGGTGGATCCATATGATCTGGAAGAATGCGACCGGGTCGTTAAACAGGAGCTGGAAGTGGATGAGCCGTCTGTCATTATCAGCAGACGTCCCTGCGCCCTCCTTAAATATGTAAAACATGACAGACCGCTTCGCGTAGATGCAGAGAAATGTGCTGGATGCAAAGCTTGTATGCGTCTGGGATGTCCTGCGATCAGTATCAAGAACGGCAAAGCGTCAATCGATAATACATTATGCGTAGGATGCAAGGTCTGCCAGCAGCTCTGCAAGTTCGATGCATTACAGTCAGGGGAGGTGTAGAAGATGACGAAGAATATTATGATCGTCGGCGTAGGAGGCCAGGGTTCCCTTCTCGCCAGCAAACTTCTCGGCCATCTGCTCCTGACAGAGGGGTATGATGTGAAGGTATCCGAGGTTCACGGAATGAGCCAGAGGGGCGGAAGTGTTGTTACATATGTAAGATTCGGGGAAAAGGTATATTCGCCCATCATTGATAAAGGGGAAGCTGATTTTATCGTTTCTTTTGAAAAGCTGGAGGCGGCACGCTATGTGGAATATCTGAAAGAGGGCGGAAGGATTGTGGTGAACGTCCAGGAGATCGATCCGATGCCCGTTATCACCGGCGCTGCAGAATATCCCAGTGATCTGATCGGAAAGATGCAGTCTAAAGGAATACAGGTAGACGCGATGGACTGCCTTGGACTGGCAGAAGAGGCAGGCTCTGCGAAAGCGGTAAATATCGTGCTTATGGGCAGACTGTCACGCTATTTTGATATTCCCGTGGAGAAATGGCAGAAAGCCATTGAAGAATGTGTTCCTCCTAAATTTGCCGAACTGAATCATAAAGCTTTTTCACTGGGAAGGGGAGAAAAATAATGAAGAATTATTATCAGCCAGAAATTGAAACGATGCCGCTTGACAAGCTCCAGGCGCTCCAGAGCGAACGCCTGGCAGGGCAGGTAAAATTTGTCTATGAGAATGTCAAATTCTATCATGACCGGATGGACGAAATGGGAGTGAAGCCAGAGGATATTAAAGGAATAGACGATTTGCATAAGCTTCCATTTATCACCAAGGACGATCTTCGTGATCAGTACCCGTACGGTCTTTTGGGCGTGCCGCTTGAGGACTGTGTTCGGATCCAGTCTACCAGCGGGACGACAGGACGGCGTGTGGTCGCGTTTTATACACAGGAGGATATTGATATCTGGGAAGAATGCTGTGCAAGGGCGATCGTAGCGGCAGGAGGAACGAAGGAAGATGTGTGCCATGTCTGCTACGGGTACGGCCTGTTTACAGGAGGTCCAGGACTGAACGGCGGTTCCCACAAAGTGGGATGTCTGACGCTTCCCATGTCTTCCGGCAATACAGAACGGCAGCTTCAGTTTATGACAGATCTGGGTTCTACGATTCTTTGTTGTACCCCATCTTACGCTGCGAATTTGGGCGAGGCGGTAAGTGAAAAAGGGCTGCGGGATAAGATCAAATTAAAAGCCGGTATTTTCGGCGCTGAGCCGTGGACAGAGGAGATGCGTCATAATATCGAGAAGTCTCTAGGAATCAAGGCATATGATATCTATGGATTGACGGAGATTTCAGGGCCGGGCGTATCTTTTGAGTGTGAAGAACAGGCGGGAATGCATATTCAGGAAGATCATTTCATTGCCGAGATCATTGATCCGAATACAGGAGAAGTTCTTCCAGAAGGGGAGACCGGAGAGTTGGTATTTACCTGTATCACGAAAAAGGCATTTCCTCTCATGCGATACCGGACCCGCGATCTCTGCCGCTTAACCCGCAAGCCTTGTTCCTGCGGCCGTACACATGTGCGTATGATGAAACCGAAGGGAAGAAGCGATGACATGATGGTCGTAAAAGGCGTAAACGTATGGCCGTCGCAGATCGAGACTGTCCTTTTGAATCAGGGATATCAGGCAAATTACCAGATCGTGGTCGACCGTATAGGCAATAACGACACAATTGAAGTGCAGGTTGAATTAACGCCGGAAATGGTGGAAAATAAGAGCATGACGATCGAGGCTAGACAGAAAAAGATCGTGTCAGGGCTGAAATCTATGCTTGGAATTACGGTAAATGTGAAGGTAGTAGAGCCGAAAGCGATTGCTATAAGTGAAGGCAAAGCTGTCCGCTTGATCGACAAGATACATTTGTATCAATAGAAGCTATTATTTTACGACAAAAAGAACGGCTCCGGGAATCTGTATTTCCTGGAGCCTGTTTATTCCTGCGGGCAGCGGGCCAAGAGATCATGCCTGCATATCCATGTGACTAGAGATCTAAGAGTTTTTTTGCATTTCCGGCAAAAATCATGTCTTGCTCCGTCTCTGTCAAAGGTATTCTTTTAATCCGTTCGACATAGTCTCTTTGATCTTCCCAAGGCGAATCTGTGGCAAATAAAATACGGTCGGCGCCGTGTTTTCTTACGATGCGAATGAACTCTTCGTCAGATAGATTGCAGGAGAGGTAGGGCTTTTGCCCGCTCTTTGTATCCGGAGTGACGGGACCGATGGAAAAGGCGGTGTCAAACCAGATGGGCGCGCCGGCCAGATCGTGCTCAACATCCTCCCAGCAGCCCCAGTTCCCCATATGTGCAAGGACGAATTTCTCGGGATGGAGAGTATCTATAATCTTCAGGATTTGGGATACAGAAGCATAATTATGGTCGTAGATACCGATATCGATGCCGGCGTGCGTGACGATGATAAGCCCCAGTTCAGAGGCGGCGTCAATGATGCGCATCATGCGGATGTCGTCGATATCTGTATTCTGGTATGCAGGATGAATCTTGATGCCTGGGATTTTGCTTTGTTTCAGACGCATCAGTTCGGATTTATAATCTTCATAGTCCGGATGGATGCCGCCAAAAGTTATAATGCCTTTTCTTCTCAATTCCTCCTGCTCGGCGATCAGGGCGCTGTTCACCTTTTCCACCTGACCCGGGTTTGTCATAACCGGAAGGTTAACCGAGTAATCAATACCGCCCTCCTGCATGGAAGAAACAAGTCCGTCTGCAGAGCCGTCTGTAAAATAGGATGTGTGTGACTTAAGGCTCAATTTTGCCAGGACTCCTGCAGATATCTTGGCAGGAAATGTATGTGTATGAAAATCAATGATCATGTCGTCGTCTCCTCTAATTATGCTTTATTCTCACGGAGGCAATGAGCCAAGCGGACATGCTTGCATGTCCATTTGGCGAATGCCCGTGGGTCGAATACCCCGCAGCTCTGTTGCGTTGCAAGTTTGATGCCCCGTCAGCTTGCTGCGGGGTATTTGACTCCCGCGAGTAACGGGCTAAGTAACCGTGCTTGCGCGGATAATTGAACGTAAGTTGCTGTACAGGCATATGATAGGATAAAATCAGAGCACTGTCAACGGGGAGAATTTAACTTTCCAGGGTACCAAATCTTTCAGGAATTTGTTATACTTTGTGAGACGGCCGAATGGCCATGACGGGGTATTATACTTTATGAAATGCATTGCTGAATAAGCGATTGATGAAGCGGCAGATTTTAAGAACAAGGAGAGAAACGTATGAGTTTTGATTTGGATGATAAAAAGAATAAAGAAAACCTTGCGTGGGAGGAAATCCGTACAGATCACATCGTACAGGATGAATGGATCGATTTCAGACGGTCTGCGTACAGGTTTCCGGATGGAAGCGAATTCGAGCCATATTACAGTTACAGCCGTAAGGACTATGTTGTGATAGTCGCGTCGGACGAAGAGGGAAATTATCTTTGCGTCAGGCAGTTCCGCCAGGGAATAAAGGAAGTGACGACAGAGTTTCCCGCAGGCGGAATCGAGCGGATTGACGGCAGGGAATATGGAAAGGGACGCGGCGAGTCGACGTCGGAGGATGCGCTTAAGGCGGCTAAAAGGGAACTGCTTGAAGAGACGGGATATGTATCGGATGAATGGAAGCATTTGCTTACAGTCCCTTCTAATGCCACCTTGGCGGACAACTATGCATATATTTTCGCGGCCATAAGCTGCCGTAAGGCGGGGGAGCAAAAACTGGACGAGACGGAGTTTTTGAATGTCAGGAAATATTCCGCAGATGAAATAGAAGAAATGATCTGTAAGGGCGGTTTTCAGCAGGCCGTCCATATCATGGCATGGCTTTTGTCCAGAAGATGATAGAGGAGAAGAAAAAAGGTTAGTTTTTGCAATATTCCTATGCAAAGGATATTCAGTTAGATTCGATGTATTGAAGAAGGGGTCGGATCGAGTTCAAATCAGTAAAATCAACCGCTTTTCCATAAGTTTCCAGGATCTGCCTGCCTTCCGCGCCTAGTGTGGCGGGATCCTTCTTCAGCATGGCTCTGCGGAGCATTGCCATCATGGATTTATGTATGAAACCTAGTTTTGCATAGTCAATGCCTCCGCGGAAATGAAAGACTTTGATCTTTTTTTTCATTTCCTCTGACAGGAGTTTGTCCATGGATTCCTGGAGATGGGCGGCATTTTTGCTGTCGCTGGGATCGGCAAGCCCGCAGGTGAATAAAATAAGCTTCTTACTGCGGACAAGATCAAAGTTTTTCGTTATGAGCGATACGCCGCTTATTCCTCCGGCATAAAGACCGCCGCCATAGATTATCGTGTCATAATCGCCAAAAGCCGATACAGGAAAGTCCTTTTTGGTGAAGATCGGGCAGGAAAGCGCAGAAGAGACTGACTCGGCGTAACGTTTTGTAAATCCATATTTTGACTCATAAATTACAACAGTTTTATTCATTGAAATAAATTCCTTTCTGGATAATCGATTTTTTATATGATATAGTGGAACAGAAGAAAAATCAAGAAGTACAGGCAAAGTGCCGCAGACCAGAGAATTTGTGCCATATACAGTTACGAAAGTCAGGAGAGGGATCCAGCGATGAACGGACATGAAAAGATAAAAGAAAGATCAGAAAGGATGCTGACGGATGCTTTGATCACTTTGATGAAGGAAAAGGATTATTCGCAGATCACAGTTTCTGAGATCGCAAAGCGGGCGGATATTTCTAGAAGAACATTTTACCGTCTCTACGAGAACAAAGAGGATATGCTCTACAGCCATTTTTCAGAATTATGCCGGCTGTATAAGAGTGAATGCACAGAGCTGGAAAACTATGATATCCGCAGGATTGCCCAGGAGTACTTCGGGTTCTGGCACAGGCAGAAGGATTTCCTGCTGCTTCTTTACAGGAACCGGCTGGACGCTGTTATGTACTATGGGATTTATGACGCGGCTTCCGAGATCGTCCGATACCGTATTCAAAATAGGGCAAAGAAGGATCCGGAGCTGGAATTTTTTATCCGCTATACTGTCGGAGGATTCGGGAATCTGCTTTTTCAGTGGATTATAGACGGGATGGAGGAAGAACCGGAAGAGTATGCCGGCTTGGTCGGCGAATCTATTCTGAAATATATTC
>CAMNWW010000158.1 GCA_946566415.1 uncultured Lachnospiraceae bacterium
ATTTAAATCCCCCGCCCTTTTCGCTTCGTATTTACCGCCTGTGACCTGTTGTTTTAAATTGGCGTAGGCGATCGCCGAACAGATAGAATCGGTATCCGGGTTTTTGTGCCCTACAACATAAACTTTTTTTGACTCTTTGTTTTCCATTTCTTCTCGCTTTCTTTTTTCTTCTATAAATATAAGCTTGCCATTTTTTATCGCTTTCGTCAACCGATTTCCATAAACAATCCAAAAACTTTTGCTTTTTTTCAGTTCCTATTCTCACAAAACTGTGATATACTGAATAATGTTATAAATTTTTCAGCAAAAATACTGTCTGCTATGCTGAATGCGCACAGAATGGAGGAAATTATGGAGAACGAACAAGTAATGGAAACTACAGAAACTATGGCAGATTTTGAGGAACATTTTGATGATGCCAATCCTTGGAACATCATACAAGGTTATCTTGACAATGGTACATCCCTTCATGTAACTGTTGAGGGCATCGTAAACGGCGGCGTTATCGCCATGGTAGAAGGCATCCGCGGTTTCATACCTGCTTCCCGCCTCTCCTTGTCCTATATTGAGGATCTGGAGACATACCTGCTTAAGGAAATCGATGTCAAGGTCATCGAAGCCGACCAGTCTGAGAACCGGCTGATTCTTTCAGCCCGCGAGATCCTGCGGGAACAGGAAAAAAAGGCAAAGGAAGATCTGATTCATTCCGTGAAGGTAGGAAGCGTCATGAAAGGCAAGGTAGAATCCCTCCAGAGCTACGGCGCATTTGTCCGTCTGGACAACGGACTGTCCGGCCTGGTTCATATCTCCCAGATCAGCACGCAGCGCATCAAGACTCCCGACCAGGTACTAAAAGTGGGCGACGATGTGGATGTGAAGGTCATCGGCATCAAGGACGGCAAGATCAGCCTGAGCATGAAAGCGCTGATAACGGAAAAAGAGCCGCAGGAGCCTGTCGAAAAAGTGGTGATCCCGAAGTCGGAGAATATCGGGACCAGCCTTGGCGACCTGTTTAAAAACATTAAATTATAATGGGTCCCGCTAAAACATGAGCAAGAAGCCACTGGGCGCTTGCGCCCCAGTGGTTTTTTGGCTTAACGGCCCTTCTCCTTATCCTACCATTCTTCCCGTCTCAGACCGGAAATACCAGAGTCTCTTTCCCTATTTTCGCAAATTGGCACTCTTCACCTGCTTCAAGGACTACTTTCCCGCCCGTCCCCTCAACAAGCTCTTCCGTAACCTCTTTTTCCTCCTCTTCGGAAAGAAGAAGGTGCATTTTTACGTTTTCCTCATAAGAGGTGTTAAGGACCAGGCTCTTTCTCTGCCCAAGGATATATTGTATCTTCCCCAGCCCTGTGTAATCCGTCGCTAACTTCCACTTTCTTCCCGTCTTTTTCGTGATAATGGTACTTGCCTGGATTCCTGCTTTTGCCGCGCCCTGGTACGCTCTCACCAGTCCCCCGGTTCCAAGCAGTGTGCCGCCAAAATACCTTGTGACCACCACTGCCGTATCATGGAGTCCTTCCCCGAGCAGCACATCCAGCATAGGACGCCCTGCCGTCCCTCCAGGTTCCCCGTCGTCGCTGCATCTTTGAAGCTCGCACCGCTTTCCGACAACATAAGCAAAACAGTTATGCGACGCGTCCCAGTACTTTTTTCTCATACTCTCAATAAACTCCAATGCTTCCTCTTCACTGCCGACAGGACGGACAGTGGCGATAAACCGCGATTTCTTTTCTATAATCTCTGCTTCATTTCCCTCATAAACCGTTTTATATTCTGTGTACATAATAACTTAAATTCCTTCCGCATAACTTTTCGTTTATGATGTTAAGTATACAAACCTCCGCTTCCCGATGCAAGAAAATTACAAAAATGTTACAAATTTTTTCTCTTCGCCAATATTTCGGAATTTTTTCTTAATTTTCTCATAGAGACTTGTGAACTTTTCAATTTAAGCTTTATTTAAAATCTCAAGTTTGTTATAATGACTTCTATGTAAAGGAGGCAGTATTCATGAATTATGGTAAGCGTAAAGCTTCTACTCAACAAAAAAAGATTGCTTCAAAGGCGAATATGCGAAAGAAGAAAATCGGCGTCCGTCTTTTTAAGGGATTCCTGCTCTGCATCCTGCTTTTTTGTGTTGTCGGTGTCGTTGGAGCCGCCCTTATTATGAAGAAAGTGATCGATGAGGCTCCGGAGATCACGCCTGAGAGTATCAAGCCCCAAGGATATACCTCCACTGTTTTTGCAGACGACGGTGTGACAGAGACAGAGCATTTTACTTCCGCAGGCGCCAACCGTGTATATAAAACGATCGACGAAATTCCGGTGGATCTGCAGCATGCTTTTGTCGCGATCGAGGACTCCCGGTTTTATACGCATAAGGGAATTGACCCAAAAGGAATCCTGCGTGCATTCTGGGTCGGCATCTCACACGGAGGCCATTTCACAGAAGGGGCGAGTACGATCACCCAGCAGTTGATCAAGAATAATATATTCCCCAACTTTGTGAATGAAGAAAACTTTTCCGAGAAAGTAGTCCGTAAGCTCCAGGAACAGTATCTTGCGCTTCAGGTGGAACGCCAGTTGGACAAGGACAGTATTTTGGAAAGCTATATGAACACGATCAACCTGGGACAGAATACGCTTGGGGTACAAGCCGCCGCCCAGCGGTACTTTAACAAGGACGTCTCCGAGCTGACGCTTTCTGAAAGCGCGACGATCGCCGGAATCACGCAGAGTCCCGGCAAATATAATCCAGTAACGAATCCGGAAGAAAATGCCAAGCGGCGGAAGAAAGTTCTGGACGACATGCTGGAACAAGGCTGGATTGACCAAGCGGCTCACGATGAAGCTCTGGCAGACGACGTCTACTCAAGAATCCAGACCGTCAACGTACAGATTCAGGAAGAATCCCATATTACTTCCTATTTTAACGACGCTCTGGCGGAACAGTTGATGGAGGATATGATTTCTCCGGAAGGGCTGGGCTTTTCTGAGACACAGGCTTACAACTATATATACAGCGGAGGTCTCAGCATCTACTCCACCCAGAATCTGGCAATGCAGGAGATTTGCGACTCCGAGTTGAATGATGACGGGAATTTTCCATACAATGTGGAATGGGGTCTCGATTATGCTTTGACCGTGACTCACGCGGACGGCACGCAGCAGAATTACAGCTCCGGTCATATTAAAAAATTTGGTTCCGAACAGTACGGCGACAGCCAGGGGCTCTTGTTCGATTCCCACGACGCGGCATATCAGCGGATCGAGGAGTTTAAGGCAAGTATCGCCCAGGAAGGAGATACGTTCGATGAATTTGTTAATCTCTCTCCTCAGCCTCAGTCTTCTGTCTGTGTCATGGATCAAACCACGGGCCAGATTAAAGCGCTTGTCGGCGGACGCGGGGTCAAGACTACGAACCGCGGGCTGAACCGCGCTTACACTGGTTCCAAACGGCAGGCCGGTTCTTGCTTCAAGATACTCGCCGTTTATGCGCCCGCCCTTGACAGCGCGGGGCTTTCCCTTGCGAATGTCGAGGTGGACGAGCCGTACCGCTACCAGACTACAGGCCGTGAAGTCCATAACTGGTGGGGGAATTCGTACCGGGGCAGCGTTACTCTGCGCAAGGGTATTGAACAGTCCATGAATATCATTGCCGTAAAAGTGTTAAATAAGATCTCCATTTCTCTGGGATATGAGTATTGTGAGAAATTTGGACTTACCACGCTTACGGAGGAAGATAAGGTCGAATCCCTTGCCCTGGGAGGCATCACCCACGGTGTTTATAACTATGAGATCACTGCGGCATACGCTACTATCGCCAACGGAGGTGTGTATAACCGTCCTATCCTATACACAAAAGTGCTGGATCACGACGGTAACCTTTTGATCGACAATACCGGTGATTCCAAGACAGTCCTCAAGGAAACTACGGCGGCGCTTCTTACCAATGCTATGATCGACGTTGTGACGAAGGGTACGGCGACCGACGCACGGCTTAACAATATGCCGGCGGCGGGTAAGTCCGGTACTACCTCAGATAATAAGGATTTCTGGTTCTGCGGCTATACGCCTTACTATACCTGTTCTATATGGATGGGTTATGATGAAAATAAGGAAATGAGCGACGGAACATGGAATTATCACTTTAAGATCTGGGCCAAGATCATGAACCGTATTAATGAGACTTTAGGGCTTTCCTATCAGGATTTTAAGATGCCTAGTTCTCTGGTGCAGAAAACGATCTGTACCCAGTCCGGTCTTCTTGCCACAAGCGGATGCCCTGCGCTGACAGAATGGTTTGCGGCGGATACCGCTCCCTCGCAAAGCTGCGCGGGACATTATGTCGAACCGGAAGAGCCCGAAGAGCCGGAAGAGCCCGAAGAGCCGGTGGAGCCGCTTGATCCGGTAGAGCCTCCGGTTGACCCTGTTACTCCTCCGGTTGATCCCGTTGATCCTCCGGTTGATCCCGTTGATCCTCCGGTTGATCCTGTTGATCCTCCGGTTGATCCGGTGGATCCGGTGGATCCCCCCGCAAACACGACCTCCTGACAGCCAGATTCTATTTTTATTTACGCCCCGCCGATTCTCTCCGGCGGGGCGTTTTATGTACTTTTTCCAGATTTTTTAAGATTAAATTAAAAGATTTTCACAAGAATGGCTGATATAATAAAGGAGAATACTTTCATTGCGTGAACCGTCTGATAAACTTTATGACCGATGATGAAGTTTGAAAACTGCAGAAGTGCAAAAGATAAGAAGGAGAGGATGAATCTATGAAACATTTATTCCGGTTTATACGAAACAGTATATTCTCCATGCTGGCGTTTATTCTGGTAATCCTGCTTTTAGCCGGCGGATACTTCGGTGTAAAAGGATACAATATGTATACAAAAGCAATCGAAGAACGTCCGATCACAGAAAGGATCGCTGCCATCCAGGAACAGGAACACTTTATTAGATACGATGAACTGCCTTCCATATACATTGACGCAGTAATTTCCGCTGAGGACAAGCGTTTTGAATCGCACTGCGGTATCGATCCTGTATCGATCTGCAGAGCTTTATGGAAAGATATCCGTTCTTTATCTTTAGCGGAAGGCGGGAGCACGATAACCCAGCAGATCGCCAAGAATCTGTTATTTACGCAGGAAAAACAGGTCGAACGCAAGGTCGCGGAAGTATTCGCCGCCTTCGCGCTGGAAGATGAATACAGTAAAGAAGAATTGTTTGAGATTTATGTAAATACGATCTATTTTGGAAATGGATATTACGGCATCCATGATGCCGCCGAAGGGTACTTTGGGAAGCTGCCTTCAGACCTTACAGATTATGAATCGGTCATGCTGGCAGGCCTCCCCAACGCACCGTCCGCTTATTCCCTAATCGCCAATCCAGACCTCGCCGTAAAGCGGATGAAGGTGGTTCTGCGCCGCATGGTAAACTGCGGCAAGCTTACGGAAGGGAAGGCGGATACTATTTTGGAAGAAGGCGGTGTTACTGCCCTGCCTTCTTTCCCCCAGTCCAAAGCTCCTCTGCCACCGGAAACCACTCTCTGGCATACCTGTCGCACTTTGCACATAAATGCTCTGCCGATTCCGGCGACTTTAGGTCTGTAGAATGAGCTCGCGTCCCCGCCACCATCTGGCGGAGCTTCTCCGGGTTTTCCAGCATGGGGCAGGGCCGGAGCATATTGTCATTGAAAGGCTGTCTTTCA
>CAMNWW010000159.1 GCA_946566415.1 uncultured Lachnospiraceae bacterium
CCGCGGCTGCCTCCTCCCCTTACAAAGACACCAAAGCCGAAATAGACGCCATCGTGCGGCTTAACTTTCGGGAGCTTAACCCGGAGCAGACCCTCGCCGATACAAAAGCACTCGCAGAAAAGAAAGGAGAACTTCTCTGCTCCGGCAGCGGATACGCGGCTTTTGAAAATACGATTCGGAAATTTTACAAAGAACCTGCTCTTCCTGGACACCTTGACTTCTCTGCACAGCCCGGCTCTCCTTCACTCGAAGAAGACTACAGGAAACTCGCAGAATTTTTAAAAACCGGCATCTTTCCGGAATATCCCATCACAGATGCTCCCCGCGATTTCCTGTCGGATGACGCACTGCATAACCGCCTTGCAGAGACTATAGAAACAAAGAACAAAAATAACTGGTACGCCCAGTACCAGCTTGGATTAAGTTTCTTTATAAAAGGGGATGCCCGTCGTGCCGAAGAATGCCTTCTCGCATCCAACGGCATTATAGAAAATCCGTGGGCGCTGCACGCCCTTGCTGTATTGGAATTACAATCCGGCAACGAAAAACAGGCCGCCTCCTATATCGCAGCAGGCTATGCCTATAGAAAGCATGACCAGTCCTACGTGAAAGAGACCTGGAAAATCCTTCTTCTGTGCCACGCTTATGACACGGTGATCTCCATGTATGAATCGCTTCCAGAAAAATTCCAGGAGGAGAGCCGCATCCGATTTGGGTATCTGCAGGCGCTGTCCCATGCGGGACGAGAAACGGAAGTCCTCGGCTACCTTGAGCATACGGATTTTGTGCTGGATGACTTAAGGGAAGGGGAAAAGGCTCTGGGAGAGCTGTGGCGCACGGTGTATAAAAAAGTACATGGGAAAGACGGGGAACTGCCCCGGAGATATAATTTTGAATCGCTTTAGATAAAGAAATGTACGGGCAGAGCCGAAGTTTCCGGTTCTGCCCACATAAGTTTTCTGCTCACTGTACCTCTGCATACTCTTTCATCGTCTGAAAAATAACCCGTACAGAGACAGCCCCGGCGTCCTCATATCCCAACGTTCTTTCTCCTAGGAATTTCGCTCTTCCAAATTTCGCCACATAGTCTTTTGTTTTTTCCACACCTTCTTCCGCCGCCAATGCCGCAGCTTTTAGACTTTCTTCCAGTTCAGCACAAGCTTGCCTTTCCAGTGCAAGCACCGCTGGTTCCAACGCGTCCACCATGGTTTTATCGCCCAGTTGAGCTTTTCCTCTATGCTTTACTGCATCTAAAGAAGCTCTCATCATCTTTGCTAAAATATCCGAGTCTAAAATCTGTGCCGATGGAACATCACGAGCACCGCCCATAAACATAGAGCCAAAAATCACCCCAGACGCGCCGCCCATCGAGCCTATCATTTCCATTCCCATCGTCCGAAAAATGGTATTGATATCCGGAAACGGCCGTTTTGCTTCTAAAGCAGCTTTCGCTTTTTCCATCCCCCCTGCCATACCAGCCCCATGGTCACCGTCTCCAATTCTGCTGTCTACTTCTGCAAGATACTGTTTTTGTCCAATAATTGCGTCGCATACATGCAACATCATGTCTGTTGCCTGCTCAACTGTCATTTCTCGCATACTAATCAATCACTCCTCTTGGTAGACGATATTCAGTTCAAAAAGGGGCGTTGCACCAAGCCCATTTACCAGAACTGCAACTTCATCTTTCTTTGTTAATTGCAGTTCCTTTTTTAACTGTTCATACATTTTCTCAACAAGCGCATGAGCCGGCTGCATTTTGCTCCGCTCCACGCCAGGTTCTCCATGAATCCCAACACCGAACTCAATCTCATCTTCCCCAAGCTCAAACGTCGGCTTCTCATTTCCCGGCAAGCTTCCCGATGAAACAGCCAGTCCTGCACTTCTTACGTTATCTCTCGCCTTCTCCGCAATTCTGACGACCTCTTTCAAAGGAAGGCCCTCATCGCAAGCGGCCCCTGCCGTCTTAATAATAAATACATTGCCTGCGATTCCTCTGCGGTCTGTCTCCCTCTCTTTCGGTGCAGAAGTGCAATCGTCCCATACCCTGACCGTCGCAGTTTGAATGTTTTCAAACTCGCAAAGTTCCCCTGCCATGTCAAAATTCAGATTATCTCCCTCGTAATTTCCATAAAGAAACAGAATTCCTTTTCCCTGATTCACCGATTTTGCCGTCTCAAAGATTAAATTGGGATTTGGAGATGCAAACACATTGCCGCATGCAACCGCATCAGCCAAGCCCTTTCCGACAAATCCGCCAAACAACGGTTCATGTCCAGAGCCTCCGCCAATAACCAGCGTCACTTTCTCTCTCCTGAAATTTTTATAGCGATAAGCATTACAATTTCCAATTCTTTCATAATAGCGTCCATATGCCGCCAGCATACCGGATAACATCTCATCTACAGCCTTTGATGTATCTTCATTTATAATTTTTTTCATACGCAGCTCCTTTTCTAAAGATGATACTTCGCCATCAGCTTTTCAATTTCCCGAATATCGCCTTCTTCCAGCTTCACTTCTAAGGCTTTCGCAATATCCTCCACTTGGAATACCCTTCTCGCCCCTGATATGACATTGATATCCTCGCCCTGTGCATGCAGAAAAGCAATTGCCAGATGTGTACACGTACAATGATAATCCTCGCAAATCTTATTCAGTTCGTCTACAAAATCCAGAACTTCCTGAAAACGCCCTGGCTTCCAGAGCAGAGAATCTTCCCTGGCGTCTCCCGGCTGTATGACATAATCTCTCTTTACGTTGCCGGTCAAAAGTCCTCTCTCCAGCGGCATATATGCGTGAAACGACATTCCTTTCTCCCGGCACAGCGGAAGAATTTCTTTCTCTGCGTTTCTGTCCAGCATACTATAATGTCCCTGAATGATATCAATCTCACCGCAGGACGTATACGCCAGAATTTCCTCCGGCATCATATTGGAAGAGCCGATTGCACGGATTTTTCCTTCTTTCTTTAATTCCATAAGCGTCCCAACTGTCTCTTCCACCGGAGTCATCACAGGCGGACACGCCGGATTGTGCGTGTAGTAAATGTCAATATAATCCGTCCCCAGCCTCTTTAGACTTCGCTCAATCTCTGTTCGAATCGCACGGGCCGTTAAGTTTCTTGTCACGCGATGACCATCTTTTTCAAATCGAAAACTTCCTTCCTCATCGTCCCACCACAATCCGCATTTTGTAGAAATCACATACTGGGAACGATTCCCCGAAATAGCTTTTCCCACTATTTCCTCACTGTGTCCGAATCCGTAAACAGGAGCCGTATCAATGGTATTGATTCCAAGCTCCAACGCTCTGTGAATTGTCTTTATGGATTCCTCATCATCGGAATTGCGCCACCACGTGCCTCCTCCGATTCCCATAGCTCCAAGTGTGATCGCAGATGCCTTGACATCGGATTTTCCAATATTCATATATCTCATTTTTCTGCCTCCATCTCTATAAATGCCAATATCACTTCCAAAATAGCCATAACGCCGTAGGGAAGCCCTTTCTCATTTAAGCGAAATCCGCTGTTATGGGTTGGGAACACGGTTCCGTCCTCTTCCACCGTTCTTGCTCCTGCACGAAAATAAATCCCCTTCGTCGTCTTTAAATATTCCGAAAAATCTTCACACCCCATAACCGGCGGGTGTTCGAATACATTTTCTTCTCCAAAAGCATCTTTTAAAATTCTTTTTATTTTCCCTGCAAGCTCCTGCTCATTTGATAAAAGCGTACAGCCTTCTTCTATCTTCACGTTTACTCTGCAGCCAGTAGCTTTTTCAAGTCCTTCAGCGCTGTCACTGATGCGCTCTTTTAGAACTTCCCTGCTTTCTATGTCCAATGTACGAATCGTTCCGCCAATCATTACTTTATCTGGAAGACTATTATAGGTATTCCCGCCATGAATTTTCGTCACGCTCAAAACTGCGGACGAAGCAGGGTCCACACACCGAGGCACGAGTGTATTTAAAGCCTCTGCCATCCTTACCGCCGCCAGCACTGTATCATTCACCAGATGCGGGAATGCAGCATGACCTTCTTTTCCTTCTATTGTTATATCAAACTTATCATTCGATGCAAAATTGGCGCCTGCATGAACGGAAAACTGCCCCGGATATTCATCAATACTATAATGAAGCCCAAAAATGTACTCAACGCCCTCAAGCGCTCCCTGCTCTACCATTCCCTTAGCGCCGCCCGGCTGGATTTCCTCAGAGGGCTGAAACAAAAAACGGATTTCTCCTCTCAGCTTCTCTCTCATTTCCGATAATATTTTCGCCGCCATAAGGAGGGAAGCCGTGTGGCCGTCATGACCACACGCATGCATGACTCCCCTGTGTTTTGAGCAGACCCTATGGGTATCATTCTCTTCAATCGGAAGTGCATCCATATCTGCACGAAAGGCAACACACCTGCCTTTTCTTCCCGTGTCTAAAATCCCAAGAACTCCTGTCGGTGTCAGCCGCTTCACATTCACTCCCGGAAAGCTTTTTAATCTTTCCGCCACAAATGCCGATGTTTTTCTCTCCTCAAAGCCAAGCTCCGGATATTCATGCAAATGATGAAACCATTGTGCCAGCTCTTCTTCTGCCACATACACCTTTTCCCTTATTTCTTTACCCATTCTTCTTCGCATCAAGGCGGAGCGTTCCGCCTGCCCCTACATTCTCATCTGGGTGTTCTTTAATGATCACAACGGTATTGACTTTCTTTTCTCCGAAAAACTGCTGCGTTGTCTCCTGGATTCCCTGCACCATATCACGCTTGTACTCCACTGGTTTTCCCGGCGCCGTATACACAAAGCAGGTCATCTGTCCGCATTCATGCGGAGTCTGTGCATATTCCGGAATCGGATATAGATAGACATCTCTCAAATCCTTAGGGAGACGGAAGGCCTTCACCGCTGCGTCCCCGATACGTTTCACAAATTCTCTGCTTTCCTCTTCCGTAAATAAAATACTTGTTGTAATAATCACTGTCGCCATAATCGCTTCCTCCTTTTAATAAATATCCGGCACCTCAAAAGATGGATTATCATATGTCATCTCGCCGCTCTGCAAATAATATCCAGAAGGAATCCTTGCACCGTCATATGTCTCTAACAGCCAATCCGCAAATTCCTTTGTGCACGCAGCATCATAGATATCTTTCATGTACTCTGCATCTTCATTTTCTTTCAGCGTACACAGTCCCTGGCCGCTGATATCCACACATGCCTGATCTGATTCTGTCGCAAGAATTGTACACGCTTTCTGTGTCTCTTCATCCATCTGGTTAAACGTCATCGCCGGCATTGTCTCCGCATCCAAATCCGGCAATGCTCCCACACGGCTTCTCGCATCAATCTCTTTGATCTCCAGATTCTTCGGATTTTGGGTGACATCCAGGGCAGACGGATTTTCCGCTTCTTTATCTACCGTAATCAATCCCGCTTCTTCCAGGAGGTTTAATTCCCGTCCTCTGTTTGAATTATCATTTGCGACCGCGACAATCGCTTCTTTCGGAATCTCTTCGATCGATTCATATTTCTCGCTGATAATATAAACGGGACTGTTCGTAATCTGATCCGCATAATAAATCAGATCACTGCCATAGCTTTCATTATAAGACGCCAGATAAGGAATATTTGCAATATAGTTCAGATCATTTGATCCCTCTGCTGCCGCCTGCATAATGCTGACTGTAGATCGGAAGAGCACACGT
>CAMNWW010000160.1 GCA_946566415.1 uncultured Lachnospiraceae bacterium
TCAAGACCTGACAGTTCTCCGGTTTTTCTTCCAGGAGGTTGCCGTTCTTCCCCACATATACCGTGGTGGAGGTCACGATCTTCTCCCGGATCGCGTCGATCGGCGGGTTTGTGACCTGTGCGAACAATTGTTTAAAATAATAAAATAAGGGCTGATATTCTTTGGAGAGGACTGCCAAAGGCGTATCCACCCCCATAGCCCCGATCTCCTCGCTCCCGGTAAGCGCCATGGCGCAGATCCCGTTCCTGCATTCCTCCCATGTATAGCCGAAAGCCTTTTGAAGCCGCGCCCTCTCCTCTTTGGTATAAGAAGGAATCTTTTCATTCGGGATCTTCAGCTCCTTTAACGTGACAAGATTAGAATCCAGCCATTCACCGTAAGGCGCCCTCTTAGCATACTGTTCCTTGATCTCTTCATCTTCCATGACCCGTCCCTTAACCGTGTCCACCAGAAGAATCTTTCCCGGATGCAGACGTTCTTTCTTCAAAATGTGTTCTGCCGGGATCTCCAGAGCGCCCACTTCGGAGGAAAGGATCAGCCTGTCGTCATCTGTAATATAGTAGCGGGAAGGGCGAAGCCCGTTCCGGTCCAGCACCGCTCCCATAGAATCTCCGTCGGAGAACAGGATCGACGCCGGTCCGTCCCACGGCTCCATCATCGTCGCATAATACTGATAAAAATCCCGCCCTTCCTGGGAAATCGTATCGTTATGCGTCCAAGGCTCCGGAATCGTAATCATCACCGCCAGAGGAAGCTCCATACCGCTCATCACCAGAAATTCCAATGTATTATCCAGCATCGCGGAATCTGAACCGCCGGTATTTACCACAGGAAGAACTTTTGTCAGATCGTCCGCAGAAAATCCCGGCGTACACATCGTCTCCTCCCGCGCCAGCATTTTATCCGCATTTCCTTTGATCGTGTTGATCTCGCCGTTATGTACGATAAAACGGTTCGGGTGCGCCCTCTCCCAGCTTGGGTTCGTGTTCGTAGAAAACCGGGAATGCACGATGGCGATGGCGGAATCATAGTCTTCATCCTGCAGATCCCGGAAAAAGGTGCGGAGCTGGCCTACCAAAAACATTCCTTTATAGACAATCGTCCTGCTGGATAAGGACGGCACATAAGTATTGTCATTGCTTTGCTCAAATACCCGGCGCACCACATAAAGCTTCCTGTCGAAATCCAGCCCTTTATTCACCCTTTCCGGCTTCTTGACAAAAGCCTGGCAGATTACGGGCATACATTCTCTCGCCTTCTGTCCCAAAACCTCCGGCATGGTCGGTACGTCCCTCCATCCCAAAAATTCCATGCCTTCCTTTTCCACAATGATCTCAAACATTTTTTTTGCCTGACTGCGTTTGAGCTCATTCTGGGGAAAGAAGAACATCCCCACTCCGTATTCTCTTTCTCCGCCGATCTCCACCTGGCATTCTTTGCATGCTTTTTCAAAAAAGCGGTGCGATACCTGTGTCAAAATCCCCACTCCGTCGCCGGTCTTTCCTTCCGCGTCCTTGCCCGCCCGGTGCTCCAGATTCTCCACAATCTTAAGTGCGTCCGCAACGATCTGATGGCTCTTTTTCCCTTTTATATGAACCACCGCGCCGATACCACAGTTATCATGTTCAAATTCCGGACTGTATAGTCCTCTGCTTCCTTGCTGCCTTGCCATAGGTTTTCCTCCTCACTTTCATCCATTATGCTCCCTAGACATAAAAAGATTTCAATGAAAAAAGACGCCGAAGATACCTGCCTTTGCATATGAATGCATACTGCCGCAGGTTCTATGACGCCTTTGCCATACTCTCATGCTTCATTCATTTTTCACGGGTTATAGTCTACCGCATTTGTCCGGATTTGTAAAGTTATTTTTCAAAAAAGGACTTGACAAAGGAAAAAAAGGCGTGTATCATGCGAAAAGTAAAGCAAAGGCGCTTTGGAGGCTATCTCCGAAGTGCCCTTTTTTATTGCTCTTAATTTGTTTCAAGTTAAAAGCAGACCTGAAAGGAGACAAATATTATGACAAAGAATATTCCTGAAATTTACGGCAGCCTAGTCTTCAACGACAAGGTGATGCGCGAAAAACTGCCCAAAGATATCTATAAGGCGCTTCGCAAAACACTCAAAAATAATACGCATCTCGAACTGGATGTGGCAAATTCCGTTGCGGTTGCGATGAAAGAATGGGCCGTTGAGAACGGCGCCACACACTTTACTCATTGGTTCCAGCCCATGACTGGTTTCACCGCTGAAAAACATGACAGTTTCATCACCCCGGTTGAGAACGGCCAGATCATCATGGATTTCTCCGGCAAAGAGCTGGTAAAAGGGGAGCCGGATGCTTCCAGCTTCCCTTCCGGCGGTCTTAGAGCGACCTTTGAAGCAAGAGGCTACACGGCTTGGGACCCTACTTCACCCGCTTTTATTAAGGATGGAACTCTCTATATTCCTACCGCTTTTTGTTCCTATACAGGCGAAGCGCTGGATAAGAAGACTCCTCTTCTGCGTTCCATGGAGACACTGAATCATGAAGCGGTCAAGGTTCTGAACCTTCTGGGTCATACGGACGTACATAGTGTATCTACAACGATCGGTCCTGAACAGGAATATTTTCTGGTAGATAAAGAACTGTACAGACAGAGGAAAGATTTGATCTTCACCGGAAGAACGCTGCTGGGAGCAATGCCCCCGAAAGGACAGGAATTGGAAGATCACTATTTTGGTTCCATCAAACCCCGTATCGCCGCCTATATGCATGAATTAGATGAAGAGCTCTGGAAATTAGGCATTCCTGCCAAGACCAAACATAATGAGGTTGCTCCGGCACAGCATGAGCTTGCCCCCATATTCGATACCGCCAATATCGCTGTAGACCACAATCAGCTCACCATGGAAGTCATGAAAACCGTTGCGGACAGACATGGGCTGGTCTGCCTTCTTCACGAAAAACCGTTTGAAGGAATCAATGGTTCCGGAAAACACAACAACTGGTCCATGATCACCGACACAGGCGTAAACCTTCTGGATCCGGGACGCACACCTGCAGAAAATACACAGTTTTTAGTATTTCTGATGGCTGTAATCAAAGCGGTGGATGAGTATGCGGATCTGATGCGGATCTCCGTCGCCAGCGCCGGAAACGACCACAGGCTTGGGGCTAACGAGGCTCCTCCGGCGATCATCTCCATTTTCCTCGGCGATGAACTGACCGCGGTCTTGGATTCCATCGAACACGATACCTACTTCGGCAAACAACAGAAGGTTCAGATGGAGATGGGCGCCAAGGTCTTAGCCCATTTTACAAAAGATAATACGGACCGGAACCGGACTTCTCCATTTGCTTTTACAGGCAATAAATTTGAATTTCGCAGCCTTGGCTCTTCAGTGTCCGTTGCCACCCCGAATATCGTACTCAACACTGCCGTTGCCGAAGCCTTAAGCCAATTCTATGACGAACTGAAAGATACCCCTCTCGGCGAGATGGACTCAGCGGTTCACGAATTGGTAAAACGTGCTATCCTGAAACATAAGAGGGTTGTTTTCAATGGCAACGGATACACGGACGAATGGGTAGAAGAAGCAAAAAAACGCGGTCTGTTCAACTTAAGATCCACGCCGGAAGCGCTGCCCCGCTTCATCGCGGACAGCAGTATAGAATTGTTCGAGAAACATCATATTTTCACGAAGACAGAAATTTTCTCCAGATACGAGATCCTTCTGGAAAATTACTGTAAGGCGCTTCATATTGAGGCGAAGACTCTGCAGGATATGATCCGGCGTGATTTCCTGCCGGCGCTGATGTCCTATTCCGATGAGATTTCTTGCTCTATCCAGAACAAGAAGGCGGCCATAGAAGACCTTCCTTGTTTTGCGGAAGGAAAACTCCTCACAAAACTTTGCGGCTATTACGAGGATATATACCGGGCTGAAGAAATTTTGGAATCAGATACCAGGAAAGCGGAGGGCATGGAGAATATGCAGGCTGCCGCCGTCTTCTACCACGAGACGGTTCTTGCCGATATGGCGGCTGTCCGCAAAATCGCCGATGCGGCGGAAGAATATCTGCCTGACAGCTACCTCCCCTATCCGAACTATGAGCAACTTTTGTTTTCCATCTAACTAAGGGGTGTCGTTATATATGCTAACTCATTCAGCTATAAATGAGCCGGATTTGGCGCATTCCATTCATGAGGAGTGCGGAGTCTTCGGGATCTTTCATCCCGAAGATAGCGATGCGGCTCCTGATATCTACTATGGCCTGTGCGCACTGCAGCACCGGGGACAGGAATCCTGCGGTATCGCGGTCTGCGATACGAAAGGTCCCCGGGGAAATATCTCCTGGCACAAAGATATGGGGCTTGCAGGCGAAGTATTCCACCCCGGCGCCCTTGCCTCCCTGAAAGGAAATATTGGAATCGGACATGTGCGCTACTCCACCACCGGGGCCAGCACAGCGGAAAACGCACAGCCCCTTGTACTGAATTATTTAAAAGGAACTCTCGCCCTAGCCCACAACGGGAATATTACGAATGCAGAAATCCTTCGCCAAAAGCTTCAGGAAAATGGGGCGATCTTTCATTCCTCCACGGATTCTGAAGTCGTTGCCTGCTATATTGCCCGGGAGAGGACGCGCACAGCCTGTGTGGAGGACGCAATCTGCAAGACGGCGGAAAACCTGAAGGGCGGCTATGCCCTTGTCATCATGAGCCCGCGTAAACTGATCGGCGTCAGGGATCCGTTAGGATTAAAGCCCCTTTGCCTTGGGCAGCGCGGCAAAAGCTATGTCCTTGCCTCCGAAAGCTGCGCTCTTCTCGCTGTCGGGGCGACATTCATTCGTGATATTATCCCCGGCGAGATCGTTACCATTACGAAAGACGGCGTCCATTTTGACAGCCGTCTTATACAGGCAAAAAGGGCACACTGCATTTTTGAATATATCTATTTTGCCCGCCTAGATTCTGTTATGGACGGGATCAGCATCTACGACGCCCGTGTCCGCGCAGGCAGAGCGCTTGCCGCCTCCTGCCCTGCAGACGCGGATCTGGTGACCGGCGTGCCGGATTCCGGTCTTGCGGCGGCAACCGGATTCGCAGAGGCCTGTGGTCTGCCCTTTGCCCTTGCTTTCCATAAAAATAGTTATGTGGGGAGAACCTTCATCAAACCCACGCAAAAGGAGCGGGAATCCGCCGTCCATATGAAGCTGAGCGTACTTTCCAGCGTTGTTAAGGATAAACGTCTCGTCCTCATCGACGATTCCATCGTCCGCGGCACCACCATCGCAAGCCTTATCCGTATGCTAAAAGATGCCGGAGCACGGGAAGTCCATGTCCGTATCAGCTCCCCTCCATTTTTGTATCCCTGCTATTACGGAACCGACGTCCCAAGCAACGAGCAGCTCATTGCCTTCTCCCATACGGCAGAAGAAATTTGTACACGGATCAAAGCGGATTCCCTGGGCTATATGAGAATCGAGGATTTCTATCAGATGACCGGGGATCTGCCGCTCTGTAAGGCGTGTTTTGATAATCAATATCCCGTATAAAAGGATGCTTATCCTGTCGTCACTATGCTGAGCCGCTTTTCCATGCGGCTCATATTTCAATATCTCCATATTGTTTTGACCGTAGCACCGTATATCGGTTTCGCGGCAAGGTGAGCGACGTGGAGTGGAAACAGTATAAGGAAACGGGCGGAGTGG
>CAMNWW010000161.1 GCA_946566415.1 uncultured Lachnospiraceae bacterium
TATGTTTTTAAGTGTGTAAAAAGTGTGTAGTACTACACACATACATTTATTAAACCATTGCAAACTATTGATAAATGTATAAATTTTGTGATATACTTAGCTCAATTATTATGTGTATCAGGTGACGCCGTATGATATGGTGGGAACACCGTTTTAATATCGTGAAATAAAACGGAGGACGAATAATCAACTTAACGGAGGAATTTATATGAGAAGAAAAGACAGAGAAGTTACAGATTTTACGAAAATGATGGCAATCCTGAAATCCTGCGATTGCTGCCGCCTTGGTTTTATTGACGGGGATGAAACATACATCGTTCCCTTGAATTTCGGCTATGAAGAACAGGATGGAAAGCTTTCTCTGTATTTCCACTCTGCCGGAGAAGGAAGAAAGGTCAGCCTGATCCCGAAGCAGAAAACCGTTTCCTTTGAAATGGATACACACGGGAAACTCATGACGGCGGATATGGCCTGTGGATTTTCCTGGCTCTATCAATGTGTGATGGGAAAGGGAAATCTGGAAATCCTTACCGATCATGACGCAAAAATCCAGGGACTCCAAAAAGTCATGGAGCACTACTCTGATAGCGGCAGCTGGGAATTTCATCCGGCAATGATCGAGAAGATCAATGTGTTAAAACTAACAGTCTCCGAATGGTCATGCAAAGAGCACTCATAATTCAGGGGAAATTCTGAAAACAAAAAAGATATAGAGGAGGTTTAGAGAATGTCAACTTTGGAAAAGGCAATCGGATTATTGCAGGAAATGCCGGAAAACAAACTTGAAGCGGTATATATGTATATATGTTTCGTTAGTTCGCAAACAGATAATGATGTATTTGTTACCGCCAAAAAGGAAACGGACATGGAAAAAAGGCGGAAGGGATTCCAGGGGCTTCTGTCATTTGCCGGAACACTGCCGGAGGATTTTGATTATAAAAAAGAACTGGAGGATGCAAGGGATGAAAAATATGCTCGTTTTATTTGACACAAACATCATACTTGATATACTGGAAAAACGCCTCCCCTTTCTTCTTCATCCGATGGCACATACCCCTCCTGTACATCGCCGTCATGAACCGATTCCGGCAGCTCCTCAGAAATCTCTTTCTCCGAAGAAATATAATGAATGGACAGATACGGCTCAAGGCTCTGGAATATCCCGAAAGCGGCTAGCAGGATGCCCAGCCAGAATAACGGCTGTTTCAGATAATTTCTTATCTCCCTTTTCATGACTGCCGTCATATGCTTTCACCCCTTTCTCTTTTTTATGCTTCAAAGCTTAAAGGATAAATCACAACAAAATGACAATAAGCTTACCAATAAAAATAAAAAGACCGGACCGTTTATACGATCCGGTTAAATACCGCCGTCACCAAGGCTTCCCCTGTCTTAGTGTTTTCCAAAATAAGCCTGCCTCCATGTTTTTCACAGTACCGCCTGCAGATGTACATCCCCATTCCCGCATGCTTGAGGCTGTCCTTTACATTTTGCTGATGAAACGGAGCCGTTATTTTCTCAGCTTCCTCCATGAAACCGGCTCCATCATTCTTTACTGATATTTTCAGTGTTGTTTCTGTCAGGTGAATTTTTATTTCTACCTGATTTTCGGCATGCCGCAGAGCATTAGAAAGCAAGTTTTCCGTGACCTCAAGGATCACTTCCTTATCTCCGAAAAAGACATCTTCTGTCTTTTGTATGTCCAATTTGATCTGTTTGTGTGCTCCCTCTCCCAGTATTTCCAGCTCCGAACGGATATCTGTCTCTAGCTGCCCCGGCACGATAGGAACAGGCGTAGCTGATCTGAAAATCCAGGTCGTCCTGGGCGATCCTTCTCGACGCCTGTTCCAGTTCTTCGCTCGGCGTCTTAAGTTTATCTCTGTAAAATAGAAAAACCGCCCCCGCTTCACTCCCTCTGTTCTTTGGGTAAAAAATCAGAGAGAATGCCGCTCAATTTATTCTCTCCAACTGATTCCAGCATTAATATGCCGTACTCTGCCCCGCTTAGGGGTAATTCGTACTATGGAGTATTACTTTTTCTTTTCCTCTTGCATTATAGCTATAATATGAATATACTACAAGTAAAAAAATTTCCGGATAGTTTAAAATCAAAAGATTTTACGTTAGGGAAACACATACAACATTCCAAAAGTAAAGAAGGAGCCGGAATCCCCCTATTAATGGGTATTCCCGGCCCTCTTTCTTTCTCCAAGTGTTGAAAATGGGTTTTAAAATAGCAACCAGGATTATCTCTGCACGCGTCCTGAGCCGTCGCCTCCGGCCAGCTTTTTCACCTCGTCCATGGATACCATATTAAAATCACCCTCTACTGAATGTTTAAGGCACGATGCCGCCACCGCAAATTCAATCGTATCCTGTGCCCCGCAGCCGTTTAAGATGGCCGCGATCAGTCCGCCTCCAAAGCTGTCGCCGCCGCCTACACGGTCAACGATATGCATCTTATATTCCTTGCTGAAATAATATTCACTTCCATCATAAAGCATCGCAGACCAATTATTATCATTTGCAGACAAGGATTCCCGCAAAGTGATTGCAACCTTCTCAAAGCGAAAACGATCCGCCAACTTTTTTGCAACTTCCTTGTACCCTTCTTTATTTACCTCGCCTGCATAGACGTCCGTATCCGCCGCCTTGATCCCGAATACGTCGGACGCGTCCTCTTCATTTGCAATACACACGTCCACATAGTTACACAGCTCTCCCATCACCTTCCCGGCTTTCTCTTTGCTCCACAGCTTATTCCGGTAATTCAGGTCACACGAAATTTTAACTCCGGCTGCTTTAGCTGCTTTGCCGGCGTCCAGACATATTTCGGCCACGTTGTCATTTAATGCTGGAGTAATACCTGTGAAATGAAACCACGTTGCTCCTTCAAAAATCGTTTTCCAGTCAAAGTCTTCTTTCTTTGCCGTGTAGATCGAAGAGCCGGCGCGGTCATAGATCACCTTCGACGGTCTCTGGGAAGCCCCCTTTTCCAGGAAATAGATCCCGACCCTGTCTCCCCCGCGGACAATATCCGACGTGTCGACGCCGTATTTCCGCAGAGAATTTACTGCCGCCTGCCCGATCTCATGTGTCGGAAGCTTTGTGACAAACGCTGCGTCAAATCCATAATTCGCCAGCGATACCGCTACATTTGCCTCGCCCCCGCCGTAAGTCGCGTCGAACCTATCCGCCTGCACAAAGCGATAATATCCCTCCGGCGCCAGCCTTAACATAATCTCGCCAAATGTTACCACTCTTTTTCCCATGGTTCTTTCCTCCTGCCGCTATGTATTTTTTCTTTCTATCCCCTGATCTCGTCTGCCAATTTGACCGCTTCTTCCGTCATTGCACGGATTTCGTCGAATCTGCCGCTTTTTACAATGTCCGACTTCACCATCCAGCTCCCGCCGCAGGCTATGATCTTATCACATGACAAATATTCCTTCAGGTTCTTGATCCCTATACCGCCAGTGGGCATAAACCTGATACCTGTGTATGGCGCGGCGAGCGCCTTGATTGTTTTAACGCCGCCAAACTGTTCCGCGGGGAAGAATTTCACAATCTTAAGCCCTCTCTTTACGGCCTTCGCCACCTCGGAGGGTGTGACGCATCCCGGGAATACCGGAATATCCTTTTCCAAACAGTAATCCACAATTTCCTCGTCGAACCCCGGGCTTACGATAAATTTCGCTCCCGCTTTTACGGCGCGGTCGACCTGCCCTGTCGTCAACACTGTCCCCGCGCCTACCAGCATATCCGGGAAAGCCTCTGTCATGATCTTTATGGATTCCTCGGCGGCGTCCGTGCGGAACGTCACCTCGGCGCAGGGAAGATTTCCCCCGCACAAGGCCTTTGCCAAAGGTTTCGCGTCCTTGCTGTCATTTAACACAACGACCGGCACAACGCCCAGCTTCTCGATTGTCTCTATTATACTCATCTTTTCCTCCTGCAGATTTATCTCATTCTTTTTGTTCCTGAGACTTTTCAATCGCTTCCCACAAGCCGTTCAGATACGCCGCCCCGAGCGCTCTGTCATATAGTCCATACCCTGGCATCGCCGTCTCACCCCAGATCATACGCCCATGGTCCGGACGAATCGGTCCGTCGAATCCAATCTCATACAGGGCTTTCATAATCTCATACATGTCAAACGTTCCGTCAGAGGAAAGATGCGCCGACTCCTCAAAATCCGTAGGAGAATGAAATTTCAGATTGCGGACATGGGCAAAATGGATCCTTCCCTTCAAAGACTGGATCATATCCGGCAGGTCGTTCTTAAGGTTCGTCCCATAAGAGCCGGAACAAAATGTCACTCCGTTATGCGGATCGTCCACCATCTTCATCATGCGGAGAATATTCTCCTTATTTATAATAATGCGCGGCAGCCCGAAAACGCTCCATGCCGGGTCGTCCGGGTGGATCGCCATATTGATATCATACTCGCCGCACACCGGCATGATTCTCTCCAGAAAATACTTTAGGTTCGCGAACAATTTTTCCTCGTCAATATCCTGGTACATCTCGAACAATTCTTTAATGTGCGCCATACGTTCCGGTTCCCAGCCCGGAAGCACGCTTCCGTTCGCGTCTGTCGCGATCGAATCGAACATCGCTTCCGGATTCAGCGCGTCGATCGCTTCCTGGGTGTAAGCGAGCACGGTCGACCCGTCCGGCCGCATCCTTGCCAGCTCGGTCCTTGTCCAGTCAAACACCGGCATGAAATTGTAGCACACCATGTGAATCCCCTCTTCGCCCAAGTTCCGCAGGGTTTCAATATAATTGTCAATGTATTGCTCCCTCTCCGGCGCGCCGGTTTTTATCGCATCATGGATGTTGACGCTTTCGATTCCTGCGATATGAAGACCTTCCGCCTCTACCTCGCCTTTCATCGCCCGAATCCTCTCCCGGCTCCACACCTCGCCCGGCTGCGTATCATACAGGGTGGTGATCACTCCCGTCACCCCCGGAATCTGCCGGATCTGCTTTAACGTTACGGTATCGAATTTTGATCCGTACCATCTGAATGTCATTTCCATCTATAAGCGGCCTCCCTTTTCATTTGGTCTGGAATGATAGAGCTTCATAAACTCTTCTGCGATTACTTCCGCAAATTCCGGGTCGTTGATATGCATATCCGTAAGCTTACAGATAACGGAAGGATTTTTATTTTCCATTACCGCGTCTACATATCCCTGATTTGCTTTTTCATCGTAGATCAGGCCTCCTTCTTTATTCTGCTGACTGTAGCCCTTCAAAGGCACCAGCATCATATTGGGGCCTGTGCAGCTATTATGCTTCTTAGTCAGATATTTCCCGACCCGGTACATCTCTTCATAGTTTGTCCGAATATGCGTGTGAAACGGCGTATGTACATACATGGCTCTGTCCCCAAGCCTCTTTGTCTCTTCCGAGCCTGTCTTTTTCAGCATGAAATCTACTGCGCCCGGGAGTGTCATAACCGGTATCCCGCTTTTATAAATAGAAGAAAAACGATTCTCGTCACACTTCATCAAGCCGTCGAACTCCATACCGCCCACATCGTGCGGAGTAATATCAATCACTCCGTCCAGATCTCCTCTTTTTGCCATCTCGTCTAACACAATGGCCCCCACTACATTACAGTGGCATACAATAGTTTCAAACTCCTGTCTGTCTAAAATCTCCT
>CAMNWW010000162.1 GCA_946566415.1 uncultured Lachnospiraceae bacterium
AATCTCGAACTTTTCCGCGGCGACAGCAAGATTTTCCTGCATACCAGGGAATGCGATCCCAACGACGATAGTACGGGTTCCGTCGTTTACTACCTTACCGTTAGAAATTTCCACATTGGTAAATTTTTCATTATCCAGGATCGTCCCGGTGAGCATTGCGAACGGCACATAAATCTTTTCCGTTTTCCCGTCGATCTTGGCATCGACGCTCTTTTTATTAGTGTAATCGAAACGGATACTTACTTTCCCGCTTTTGCCTGCCAGACCTTCCGGAGATACCTTTTTCCCGTCCAGTTTATAAGTGACAGCCATTTCTACCGGCAGTTCTTTTTCAACGCGGTCCTGGGAATAAGAATCGCTTCCGCCGGCCGCGGCCTTGATCCAGTCGCTGACGATAATTTCCTTTACGCTTCCGTCTGAACCCGTCAACACATAAACGCTTTCATCCTTGGACGACCCTGTGCTTACCGTATTCGTTTCCGCCTTTTTACCTGTTGTTTCCTTATTTGTCTCCTGGGTCGTCTCCTTATTCTCTTTTTTCTTATCTGCCGCCATGGTATACACCGCTGTTCCTGCGGCCGAGAATAAGAAAACAACCGTTAACGCCATTGCAATAATTTTCTTTGTTTTGCTTTTCATTTTACATTTACCTCCACAGCCATATTTCTGATTTTCCTTGATCCTCCAATGTCTACATGATGCCGCATGTCAAACGTCGTCGCGCATATGAGTCTGTCGCAAAGCATAAGCAGTGCGGGCAGAACCAGAATAACAGACACCATACTCACAACCGCTCCTCTTGCCATCAGCATACACATTGAGCTGATGATATCAATATTTGAGTAAACGGCTACTCCAAAGGTCGCGGCAAAAAGTCCCATGCCCGATACAATGATCGATGGAATCGACGTTGCAAGAGCCGTCCACACAGACTCTTTTTTCTGCCGGCCGCGGAGCCGTTCCGTTTTATAACGGGTCGTCATCAGGATCGCATAATCCACGGTAGCGCCAAGCTGAATCGTGCTGATACAGATCGGTGCGATGAACGGCAGGCTCTGCCCAAAGTAATGCGGCAGCCCTAGATTGATGAAGATGGCAGCTTCGATCACCGCAATCAAGATAAAGGGTAGTGAAAGACTCTTTTCCACCAGCGCAATGATAACGAAAATCGCCAGGATCGATACTGCGTTGACAACCTTAAAATCATGGGCTGTTGTCTCGATCATATCCTTCATGCAAGGCGCTTCCCCGATTAGCATTCCGCCTTGATCATATTTCTTAAGGATTTTATTCAGCTCATCAATCTGTGCGTTCACCTCGTCGCTCGCAGGCCGATACTTTGAGTTGATGAGCAGAAGTTCCCATTTATCACTTTTCAGTATACTGATAACAGAGTCCGGTAGAATTTCCTCCGGAATGCGCGGTCCCAGGATCGTTTCCAGACCAAGCACATATTTCACCCCGTCCACCTGCTCCATCTCTTTAATCATTTCACGTACTTCTGTTCCCGGAACATCCGCGTCTACCAAAAGCATGTGGGTTGACGCGATATCGAAATCCTCTGTCAGCTTCTCATTGGCAATTACGTATTCCATGTCTTTCGGAAGACATTCGCCCATATCATAGTAAACCTCGTCATTGGTCTTACTGTATCCATAATAAGCCGGCGGGATCACCAAAGCAAAAAGCACAAGGAAAATCGGAAAATATTTTACAATCCCTCCTGCCAATTTATTCATGTCAGGGATCAATGCTTTGTGGTGTGTCTTCATAAGCGGCTTATCCAGGACCAGGATCAACGCCGGAAGAACCGTCACACAGCCGACAACGCCAAGAAGCACGCCTTTTGCCATAACGATACCAAGATCTCTTCCCATCGTGAACGACATGAAACACAGTGCGATAAATCCGGCAACCGTAGTGATAGAACTTCCCACAACCGAGGTAAGCGTCTCCTTAATAGCATAGGCCATGGCCTCCTTATTACTGCCATGTCTTCGCCGCTGTTCATTATAGCTGTGCCACAGGAATATAGAGTAATCCATCGTAACGGCAAGCTGCAGCACTGCGGACAAGGCTTTCGTAATATAGGAAATCTCGCCCATGAACCAATTTGTTCCCAGGTTCAGAAGTATCATCATTCCAATGCTGGCAAGGAATACGAACGGCACCAGCCAGCTGTCGAGGAACAAAAGCATTGCGGCGCAGGCAAGCGCCACAGCGATACCTACATAAATCGGCTCCTCTTTTTCGCAAAGGTCTTTTAGGTCGGTGACCAGTGCGGACATACCGGAAGCATAGCACTGTTTCCCACAGAGGGAACGTATCTCACGGATTGCGTCCATCGTGATATCCGCGGAAGTCGAACTATCGAAAAATACTGCCATCATCGTTGAATGATCCGTGTTGAACTCAGAATAGATTCTGTCCGGCAAAAGCTCCATCGGCACAGAAAGGTCGAACAGAGAATCATACCAGAGCACAGTCTCTACATGATCTACTTCCTCGATCTGTGCTTTCAAATCCGCCACGTCCTCATTTGGCATATCTTCCATAATGATGAAAGAGAACGCGCCTTTTCCGAACTCTTCCATCAATTCATTCTGCCCGATGACCGTATCAATGTCTTCCGGCAGATAAGTCAGCATATCATAGTTGATCCTTGTACCCACCATACCGATGACCGAGGGAATCATCAGCAGTATCGTCACGATCAGGATCAGTACGTGGTGCTTTACCACTCCTTTTGAAAAACGCATTATCATCAAACCCTTTCTATAGAACTTCCTCCATCAAAGCAATGTCTTCATTCCAATTTCACTATACTCTGCATCCGATACCACAGCCTTTTGATTCCGGATTATTTTGACTACCGATAAAATCGTGATCAGGTTCAGTATTCCTTCTGTAAGTAATGACATCCCTAAAAGCAGCATCATAATCTGCACGCTTTCCGACGGGCGCAATACCAAAAGAAATCCGATAATTCCTGTAAGAACAGCCGCGGCAAGAATCAGCCACCATCTGCTGATACCAAATTCTTTGGAATCAATCGCTATCTGTATCTTTAAAAGCGCATCCGTCAAAATCGAGATCCCCAGGAAAACACAGACGATATTCAGCATGATATTGGAACGGAAGATCAATATCATTCCAAGAGCAATCAATAAAATTCCAAATGCCAGGTCAAACTGGAACGCCAGTCTGTATAGATCTTTTGAAAAATATCCGACTATCTTCACAAAACCGAACAGTACCAGGATCCCTCCTCCTGCTCTGCATATTACCAGGGCGGAAAGTCCCGGAACTGCAATCAGGACAATCCCCAGCACACACAGCAGGAGCGACATAATAATGTAACCTGTCTTTGCGGCCTGGATACGATTATTTGTTTTCACATCCAACACCTCCTTCATATTGATCTATCATATTGTGCTTACACTATAGCAAAGATGCTCCCTATATAAAATAGACAGAAAAACCCCCTGTGCCTGATTTTTAGGCACAGGGGGTTCTATTGTCTGAATTTGTCCTCACATATTTTCACATCGTTCGATCATTTGTTCCAAATCGCCTTGCTTCAGTTCACAGATCCGCCGGAATCTGGACTGAATGTCAGAGCGCATTCCCTTTTCCAGCCATCCCATTACACAGCCAAAACATACACACTTTAAATAATCGATAATCAGATCCCTGTCCTCCTCTGTAACATTCCTTCCAGATAGAATTCTGTCCACATAAATTCTTATCGTATGCTCGCATATCTTCCACTGATACTGTTCGTAGATATCCCGGTTTATAGAGTTATAAATATGCAGCACCGCCTTCCGGTTCTCCAATGCAAAACTTATCACTGCATTCAGGCATTCCTCAATGGAGTCCAAAGACGGGTACTCCCGGATGATCCGCTCGGCATCCTCGTCCACAATTGTTTCTACTAACTGAGGGAGATCCTGAAAATAATAATAAAAGGTATTGCGGTTCACTCCGCAGTCATCCACAATATCCTTGACCGTAATCTGGCTGATCGGTTTCTCGTTTAATAGTTTTACAAAAGAATTTCTGATTGCCTTTTTTGTAAAACCGGCCACAGATTACACCTCCTCTCCGACTGCTCCCGCCGCGTCGTCCACCGCTTTTTTAAGCTCCTCATACACTGGGAAAGAATCGAATGACGCAAAATAATCCATCGGTGTTTCCGCCCGCCGGATCAGCTCAGCGCTACCGTCCTCTTTTAAAAGCACCTCTGCCGAGCGCAGGCGTCCATTATAATTGTATCCCATGGAAAATCCATGCGCCCCGGTATCATGGATCACCAGCAAGTCTCCTATATCGATCTGTGGGAGCATCCGGTCGACAGCAAATTTGTCATTATTCTCACAGAGCGATCCTGTGATGTCATACATGTGGCCGCAAGGCGCATCTTCTTTCCCCATCACAGTGATGTGATGGTATGCCCCGTAAATAGCCGGGCGCATCAGGTTCGCCGCGCAGGCGTCCACGCCAATATATTCCTTATGTGTATGTTTCTCATGGATCGCACGGGTCACCAGATGCCCGTAAGGTCCCAGCATGAACCGGCCTAGTTCCGTGTAGATCGCTACATCGCCCATTCCCGCGGGAACCAATATTTCCTCATATACCTTCCTCACGCCTTCGCCGATCACCTTGATATCGTTCGGCTCCTGATCCGGCTTATACGGAATCCCGATACCGCCTGACAAGTTGATGAACCTGATATGCACGCCAGTTTCTTCTTTCAGACGCACTGCCACCTCAAAAAGGACTTTCGCCAGTGTAGGATAATACTCGTTCGTCACAGTATTGCTGGCAAGGAAAGCATGGATCCCGAACTCCTTCGCTCCCTTTGCCTTCAGTGTCCGGAACGCTTCAAACAATTGCTCTGTCGTCATACCGTATTTTGCATCCCCAGGGTTATCCATGATACTGTTGGATATCTTGAATAATCCGCCTGGGTTATAACGGCAGCTTATCGTTTCCGGTATCTTCCCTATCGTTTTCTCCAGAAAATCAATATGCGTGATGTCGTCCAGATTGATGATCGCCCCCAGACGGTCCGCCAATACGAACTCTTCTGCGGGGGTATCATTGGAAGAAAACATGATATCCTTTCCCGTCACTTTGACAGACTGGGACAAAAGAAGTTCCGTATACGACGAGCAGTCGCAGCCGCAGCCATATTCTTTCAGGATCTGAAGAATATACGGGTTCGGGGTTGCCTTTACCGCAAAACATTCCTTTTAGCATTTTTTCAAATAAAACGCCTCTTTCAGCGCCTTTACGTTCTCCCGAATACCTTTTTCATCATACAGATGGAAGGGCGTCGGGTATTTTTCCACAATTTTTTCTAACTGTTCTTTTCCCACAAACGGTTTCTTTTCCATGTCTTTTTCTCCTTACTGCACTACGGTAATCTGCATCATATTGCTCATTCCCTCACGGGAACCGCTTCTTAAGTCTGACGAGGGAACGCCAGCCATCAATACGACTACGTCTCCTATGTCTACTACCTGTTTCGCCTGCAAAAGGTCGATCGCTCCGCTGCACACCGCGTCTGTCGTATTAAAAGCAATAGATTTATACGGTCTT
>CAMNWW010000163.1 GCA_946566415.1 uncultured Lachnospiraceae bacterium
GTATTCCGCCATAATATCTGCATCTGTCATGGAAAACTCGTCAAACATATTAAGGGCAGAATGTGTGCCATACTTTTTAATAGGAAGAATACCCGTCATGTATGCGAGAGCCGTATAAGACTGATCTTTCAGCAGACTGCGCAGAAAATCAAGATACAGCTTCTGTGATTCAGTATCGGTTTTATATTCTCTAAAAATACAGTCCCATTCGTCAATGATAAAGATAAAAGGGATCTTAGCAGCAGCAAAAACATCCATCATGCATCCGATCAAGCTCGACTCATCAAAATAATCAACATCCGGATAATCCCGCAAAATCTCATGTATTAAGTATTTTTCGATAAGTGTATTCATTTTGCTTACATCATGGGTCTGGCTTAAAAATTTCTGTATATTCAAAAAGATAACATTATATTGATTCAGATGCTTCTGATAGGACTCATCTCCGGCAATAGAGAGATTACGGAACTGGCAACTAGAATCAATTCCTTTACCGTAATATGCTGCCAGCATTTCTGCGGTTACAGATTTTCCAAAACGTCTCGGACGGCTAACACAGACAAAACGCTGCGGTGTGTTGATTACAGAGTTTGTATAAGAAATCAGGCGGGTTTTGTCAATATAAATTTTTGAATTGAGTGACATTTGGAAAAGGGTATTTCCCGGATTCAAATAATTTCCCATGATATCAGCTCCTTCTTTGATATTCTATATGTTATTTTACTTGATATAATGAGAAATGGCAAGCAGGTCTGCTCTTAGTCGCCGAGGAAAAACCAGCGGATCTTAAAGTCCGTCCCCATCGTCACCAGGTCATACTCCTCGTCTGTCAGCACGTTTTTCAGCTCCTCTTTTCCCTCTTCCGGCACGACTGCATGTACCGCGTCGAGGAAACAGAGATTCGGATACAAGACGCACCACCAATTATGCCCGTCTCCTGCTCCAATTTCAATGCGCAGCGCCTCATAGCGTCCCGCCGGGAAGGTCACGTCCCCGTATGACTTGTCCGGGAAATCACATTTCGTCACTTCAGCATGAGCCGAATACCCAAATCCTTCATTACGGATGACCCTCCCGGTGAGTTTCTCGATCTCATCAAGATTCGCTTCCACCCACGCCTTCGTCTCCGCCGCGTTTTCCGCTGCCGGAAGCTCTCTCTTCATATAAGAAAGGACTTCTTCTTTCACCTTCATTTTTAAAGCCTGATCTTTTTCACTGTCACTGTTCGCCAGCACATGGAAACGGAACACCTCCCCAGCCAGCTCTTGCTGCGTCTCCTGTACCTTCGCATTCACCTGCCTGACACGCAGGACGCTCCCCGTAAGGACCGCCCCAATCAGCATAGCTATGACCACACAGATTCTATTCCTTCTCCGCCGTCTCCTGGACGTACATATAATCTCATATTCCTCCGGTAAATAGATTTCGTTTCGTCCCTGTTTCACTTTTATGTACCTCCCCGGTCGTTTTTTAATGTCTTATGACCCAAGTATGTACAAAAAGGAAGAAACTTATTCCATTTTTATAAATATTTGCTTTACTCAAATTTACGGTCGTACAATAATGCCGCGATCAGTACGACAAAACAATTCTGATAGTTCTTCCAATATTTCTGTTGACACCCTTCCTTTTATCTGATACATTATAAAAAATACTCTTTGCACTGCATTAACCTACAGTACAAACTGAGCAGGCCATAGCCAAAAGCTAGGGAGCCGGGTCACAAAGGTGACAGTGGACATCCGCATCCACGGGACAGTAATCTGCATACTGGTTCGTGGGTTTTTTTATACCTTTTTTAGCTTTTGGCTAATAAAAAAGCCCCACAGCGCAGGTGCCATAGAGCTATCGCTAATCATATAATGATGTTATGGAGGTAACTATTATGGGAAAAAATTTTGTATCACCTAAAGGGGCGCCCGCTGATCCTTGTGATTCAGCCACATTTCAGCGTATAGCAAATCGTGTATCTATTGTCAGCATTGTCGGAAACCTGGTCCTTTCTGCATTCAAGTTTCTGGCAGGTATCATCGCTCACTCCGGCGCAATGGTAAGCGATGCCGTCCATTCAGCGTCCGATGTGTTCAGCAGCTTTATCGTCATTATAGGAATCAGAATGTCCTCAAAAGCCTCCGACAAGGAGCATCCTTATGGCCACGAAAGGATAGAATGCGTCGCCGCCATTGTGCTGTCGGTGGTCTTGCTGTTTACCGGTCTTACGATAGGGTATAACGCCATTCAGAATATAATCCGGGGCAATTATTCCGAACTGGCCGTTCCCGGAGTACTGGCGCTGATTGCCGCAGTAACATCTATTGTAACAAAAGAATCCATGTTCTGGTACACAAAGATTAATGCCTTGCGGATTGACTCCACCTCGTTGATGGCAGATGCATGGCATCACAGATCGGATGCACTTTCGTCTGTCGGCGCTTTGATCGGTATCGGGGGCGCCCGCATGGGATACCCTGTATTAGATTCGATTGCCAGCCTTGGGATCTGTTTCTTTATTATAAAGGCGGCCTATGATATTTTTTCGGATGCTATCGATAAAATGGTAGATCATTCTTGCGACGAGGCGACAGAACGGCAGCTATATAACTGCGTTGAATCGGAAGACGGCGTACTGACCGTTGATTATTTAAACACACGTATATTCGGCAACCGAATTTACGTAGATGTGGAGATCGGCGCCGATGGGAATCTGCCCTTAAAAGAAACTCACAAGATCGCGGAACGGGTGCATGATTCCGTAGAAAAGCATTTTCCAAAGGTTAAGCACATTATGGTACATGTGAATCCGGTCGATACCATGGAAGATGCGGCTGTGTAAATACGAAGGCATTGATCTGTCTTCTGAATTTCAGATGGCTGAAAGCAGCGGAATCTGCTTTCAGCCATTTTTTTACTCTTTATACTTATTCTTTCTTCTCCCGTATCACATCGGAGACTGTAACCTCTTGATTGTAGATATGTTTTTCCACAATGGCGCTGGCTTCTTCTTTTCTCCCCTCCTCAATGGTACGTATAATCAGGTTATGCTCCTCCAAAAGCTGGGGATAGCACTCCGTTTGCTTCAGATATTCCACCCGGAGGCGGTACATCTGCTCCCGCAGATTGTTCAAAAGTGTAATCAGCCTTTGGTTATCCGTCGCAAAACAGATGATGTCATGGAAGCGCACGTCTGCCTCTGCGATCTGTGTTACGTCGCCGGTTTTTAAAATATTTTCAAAATCTTTTGCCGCTTCTCTCATTTCCATGACCTGTTCCGGCGAAATCCTGTCGCAGGCAAGCTCGGCGGCAAGTTTCTCTAGTGCTTTTCGCACCTCCAGCACATCCTGCATATTTTTTTCTGTGATCTTGGCCACTTCTGCTCCCCTTCTGGGTATCATCAGGACAAGCCCCTCAAGCTCCAGCTTACGGATTGCCTCGCGGATTGGCGTCCGGCTGACTCCCAGTTTGTTAGCAAGCTGAATCTCCATCAGCCTTTCCCCCGGTTTCAGCTCCCCTCTAAGGATCGCGCGCCTGAGCGTATTAAACACCACGTCCCGAAGCGGCAGATATTCATTCATGTTCACTTCAAAATTTGGTTCCATATCACCATTTCCTCCTGACGTTATGCGGACCGGCAATATATACCTGCCTCGCCAGTCTTTGTATCTTTATGCTTCGATATGCTTCCTTTGCCCTTCTTCTGTCACTGAAGATTCCAAACACGGTCGGACCGCTTCCTGTCATCATCGCACCCACCGCCCCGTGCCTTTGCATACATTCTTTAATCTTCGTAATGACCGGATACTCTCCGGCCGTCACCTTTTCCAGTACATTTCCCATGGAGGACGCCACTTTCCCAAGATCCTGCGCTTCCAATCCTTTTATGATCCCATCAATATCCGGATGCTCCTCGATCGGCTTGTTATCCAGCTTCTCATACACTGTCCTTGTGGAAACGCTAATAGACGGTTTCGCGATCAGAATCTGACATCTAGGCATCGGCGCCAGAGCTGTCAGTTCCTCGCCGATCCCTTCCGCCAACACCGTTCCCCGCATGATGCAATATGGAACATCCGCCCCCAGTTTTACCCCGCGCTTCATTAAATCTTTCATACTTAATCCCAGGCGGAACATCTGGTTCATTCCATAAAGGACCGCCGCTGCGTTCGCGCTTCCTCCCGCCATTCCTGCCGCGACCGGAATATGTTTATCCAGAATGATCTTGACCCCTCTTGATATCTGAAATTCTTCTGTCAAAAGAGCCGCCGCCTTCCAGGCGATATTATTTTCGTCCCGGGGCAGATAAGAAAGATTTGTTTCAATCTCAATCCCTCTGTTTGGTTTTTCCACCAAAATCACATTATCATACAGATAAACCGTCTGCATGACCATCCTCACGTCGTGATAGCCGTTCTCCCTCCTTCCCAGCACATCCAATCCTAAATTAATTTTTCCCAGTGCTTTTAATTCCATTTTCTCCATGAATTTTCTCCCTGTATCTTGTATACATTATACCTACAGTATACTCATATTTTCCTTAAAAATCAATATTTTATCGCCTTCTTTTATTTCATCCGACGGCATATCGTTTATTTCCATAATCCCCTCGACAGTAGTGCAGAATCGTTTTGCCAGACTCCATAAATCATCCCCCTTCTTTACGATATATCCGACAATTCCCGGACGTTTCCCCATCTGAACCTCGTCAAAGGGCTGGAAAGTCAGATCTGTGATGACTTCTGTCTTTATAGGGCATCTAAGGAAACTTCGGAACGCCACCACCGCCTTGATCTCCACTTCGTCGCTGCCCGATAGGTCCACCGCGAGCTGTTCCACCCCGTAAGTAATATCGTAGCGCATATTCGGACACGGCCTCCCGCTTTCCAGCAAATACGAGAATGGCACCATTCCCTGCCACATATCAAATGGGACGGCGTCGTTTGCCTTAATATAGAGGAAATTCACATGCAGCACGCCTTCGATCTGAACGCCCTCCGGCACGACCTTCATATTCTCCACCTGGAGTCCGCCCCCGCTGTGGCAGATCTGCAGAATTTCTTCCTTCAGTTCAGGAAGATTCAGACGCTCTGTGATCTTACATTTAGAATGGTTCTGCAGGATCAGTTCTTCATAAAGAACGTCCCTTGTCTGAGGCACGCATTCCTGATCGAGAGAATAAACATCCTCCAAAAGTTCCATTTTCTCCTCTTCGTAGAGCAGGATCCGCATTTCCAGCGTCGCCTCCACCCCCAAGGAGCGCATCTCTCCGTCCTCATCCATGCGTACCTCTACATTCACATCCGTCAGTTCATTGTATACATGGTGATATAGATTTTCGTCCGCCCCCATACACTCGATCCGCCCCTCATAGGGAACAGTCTGCTCCACCCAGTCTGTTTTGCCTTCCTGAGACTCATAGAAACAGAACACCTGCAGTTCCCCCGCAAGCTCCAGCGCATCCTCCCCGAGCTTTGTGTCCAGACGCCGAAGCTCCACATCTGTCCAGACGAGCGTCCCGATATTCTCCTTCGTCCCCGGAATCGTGATTTCCTCTTTAATCCG
>CAMNWW010000164.1 GCA_946566415.1 uncultured Lachnospiraceae bacterium
TACCGATATTTCTGGTTCTATCCAATGGATATTCTCTTCCAGCCAAGCTTTTTCCCTCCTAATTGTTCATGCCCTTTGGACATATCGGTATGCCCGCAGGGTATTCCCTCCTAATCCAATACACCGATACTAGAAACGATAATGCGCAAACGCCTTGTTCGCCTCTGCCATCTTGTGCATGTCTTCTTTCCTCTTTACCGCAGCGCCTGTGTTGTTCGATGCGTCGAGGATTTCATTAGCCAGTCTTTCTTCCATTGTCTTCTCTCCTCTTTTACGAGAAAACATGGTCAGCCAGCGGAGTGCGAGCGCCTGTCTTCTATCCGCCCTTACTTCGATCGGTACCTGATAGGTCGCCCCACCGATACGTCTTGCCTTAACTTCAAGCACAGGCATGATGTTGTTCATTGCGTCCTCGAACACATCGATTGCCGGCTTACCTGACTTTGATTCCACTCTTTCAAATGCTCCATATACAATCTTCTGTGCAATACCCTTTTTGCCGTCCAGCATGATATTGTTGATCAGTTTAGTAACTACCTTATTATTGTATAATGGATCCGCTAATACGTCTCTTTTCTGAGTATGTCCTTTACGTGGCACGGTTCTTCCCTCCTTATACATGGCTGCAAAGCTTTATATGCTCTGCGTGAATAATTCATCGGTACTCACATGTGTCTTTCTATGTGTCATCGGCTCACGGGACACCCTCCGCCTTTTTAGGCTCTATCTGGATTAAACCCGCAACCAACTATAATCCTCATAGTTCTGTTTGTGATACGATTGTTAGTTAAATAAACACTTTACTTCTTTGCGTCTTTTGGTCTCTTTGCGCCATATTTGGAACGAGCCTGACGTCTCTTTGCAACACCCGCAGTATCAAGAGTTCCACGTACAATATGGTATCTTGTACCAGGAAGGTCCTTAACACGGCCGCCACGGATCAGGACAACGCTATGCTCCTGAAGATTATGTCCTTCTCCCGGAATATAACTTGTCACCTCAATACCATTAGAAAGACGTACTCTGGCGATCTTCCTAAGCGCTGAGTTCGGCTTTTTCGGAGTCGCTGTCTTCACTGCGGTACATACGCCCCTCTTCTGCGGCGACGATGAATCGGTCGCTCTCTTCTTAAGCGAATTGTACCCTTTTTGAAGAGCCGGTGCAGTTGATTTCTTTACAGCGGTTTCGCGTCCTTTTCTTACTAACTGGTTAAATGTTGGCATTACTTTTCACCTCCTATGATGTAATAATTGGTTACGATTTAAACAATTTTTGTCTAAATTGCGCGCAAAAATAACAATACATTTCTAATGCACGCTAGGTCATTGTATTATAAAGGGAAAAAAAAGTCAAGGCATTCCGGAAAAATATTTCCAGAACGCCTTGTTTCTTAATTTATCGTTGTAGACTCTTCTAAAACTTCACCGTCCATCACCCGGTCAATCAAATTCGCAATATTCGCCACAGAAGTGTCGTCCTGAAGACATACCGACAGCTCCATAGACCCGGATGAAAAGCAGGAACGCATCGCGCTCTCCCCTTCTGCTGCGACTGAGTAGATATGCCATGTTGCATTCGTTCTGAGCTGGTTCTTGATCAGCGCCTGCACCTGTTCCATTGTAAAATTCGTGTCCACGCCGTCGCTGACGCTCTCAATAATACCTGTTGCCGAACGAAGCATTGCCGGGGACATCATCTTCTGGATAATCGCTGTGATAACCGCCTGCTGATGCCTTCCTCTGGCATTGTCGCCGTCCGGGAGATTATGGCGCTCCCGGCAGAATGCCAGCGCCTCTTCTCCGTTAAAATGGTTCATTCCTTCCTCCACGTCCATGATATGTTCTGAATCGCGCGAAGTCGTAAACGCCTGATCCGACTCCACATCCAGCCCGCCGAGAGCGTCTACGATATTAATCATGGACGTAAAATTCACCCGTCCATAGAACGGTATCTCGACATCATACAGTTCCCCTAGCGTCCGCATAGACGCATCGACCCCGTATGTTCCGGCATGTGTCAGTTTATCGTACTGCCCGTTTGAAATTCCCGGAATCGTGACATAATAATCTCTGGGGGTCGTTACCAGAAGAATCTGATGGCTCTTCGGATTTACCACCGCAACAATATTTACATCGCTCCGGCTTTCCTGAGTAATGTCTCCATATACGTCGATTCCGCTTAAATACATGGCAAACGGCTCATTTACGCTGGTATCTACCGCATTGCTTTCTATCTCAACCACAATATTATGTTTGTAAATAATCTTGATATCGTCGCTGAATGTATCGAGCTTATTCTCTATCACTCCGCTCTGTCCCGCATTAAAAATAATTGCGTCGACTTCTCCGTTGTAAAGCGCCTGCGCCTCTTCGATCAAGTCACTGTATTCAACGGTATCAATCTGTCCTCCCAGCTCCTTCTCAATCTCGGAAACCACCGTCCTGGTCTGATCAGCGCTGGTCGTATACTGAACTCCAAAATTATAGAACTCCGCATCTGTTATCTGCTCCGCAGTATCATCCTTGCGGACTGCCACCACCATAGAACTCGTTTTCGTGGTCGAATCCAGAATCTTGTCAAACGCATTATTGACATCTCCGATCAGAAAAGAACCAAATCCAAGAATCGCACTAAGTACAACGGAAAACACTTTGCCGCCGATTCCTTTACCCTTCGCCCCGATCTGAGTCAGCAGCGTGATCCCAAGCAAAATCAGCAGTACTCCTACAAGCACCAGAATGTATGTGTTCGGAAGCATTCCAAAGAATAAGACGTTCACAATCAAAAAAACAGACAATACAAACTGGATAATCGCTAAAATAATGCCTATTGCTTTACTTACACCATTCCTTTGTCTCCCGCGCCTTTTTCTTCTACGTCCGTTATTATCTACAGTAGAACTTCGTCTTGCAGAATTTCTCATATCATCATCCCTGGATCTTACAGCATAACCGGAGCTTTTCGCTCTCTTTGGCTTAGCTTTATAATAATCATCTTCATAATAGCGCGCCGCCCTTCGGTCTTCCTCATACGCATATCGGCTCTTTCCCTTGCTCCGCCTGCTGACCTCGCGGCTGTTGCTGATACTTCTTTCATTTCTATTTGAATTGCCATGCTCGGATCCTCTTCTTGGTGACCCGCTTCTCCTCTGTTCCATATACTCTCCACTTTCGTTTTCTGAAACAAAGCGCGCCCTGGCGCCTTACTTTATTACAAAAATGTTACATCCTTTCAAGATACTGTTACAGTATTTTATATATATTATCCTCTTTTCCCTATGTTGTCAATGTGTTTCAACCCATTTCCAATATCTGTTCACAGAATTTTTATACTTTGCTGATACCAGGGTCAAAAGGTCAGAAAATGCCGGACTCTCTGGCCAGTCCGGCACCCTCTTCTCTTTTGTTCTTAAGTCTTACTCCTCCATTGGGACGACAATCAAGTCTTTTGTGTAATGATTCAGGACTTCACATCCCTCCTCTGTGATTAATACAATATCCTCAATGCGTACTCCTATCCCTTCTTCAAGAAGGTAAATTCCCGGCTCAATGGAAAAGCACTGTCCGATTCGGATCTCATCCGTATTCACCGAGGATACATCTCCATACTCGTGATCCTCCATACCAATGGAATGTCCTGTCCTATGGGTAAAATACTCCCCATAGCCTTTTTCTGCAATATAATTACGGCAGGCAGCGTCTACATCGCACATTCTCGCGCCTGGTCTTGCCGCTTCAATTCCACGTCTCTGCGCTTCTTTTACTATCTCATAGATCTCCCGTGCCTTATCGGAAACTTCCCCGAGAAATACCGTCCTTGTCATGTCGGAGCAATATCCGTTTAGGACGCCCCCAATGTCAAGCACAACACTGTCTCCACGCTTTCCCTTGGTGTCGTCTGTCATGTGGTGCGGATCCGCCCCTGATTTTCCATATGCCGTAATCGGAGGAAATGAAACATCCGAATGACCGCTTTCCTTATACAGCGTCCGCACTCTCTGTCCAAGCTCTTCCTCTGAATAGCCCTGATTCACCAGTGGGATCAATTTCTCCATAACATCGTCATTAGCAAGGGACGCCTCTCTCATAAGCTGCTGTTCCCGTTCATCCTTAATCATCCGTACGGAGTCGATAATCAGCGAACCGTTAACAAACCGGCTTCCCGCGCCCAGCTCCTGGAGACGCAGAAGGAAGCGCGCCGGCCATGTCTTATCAATTCCGACCGGCTTATCTTTCTCTACAAATCTGCTCAGTATTTCGACTCCATCCTCGGTATCTTCATACCACACCAGCTCCACTCCCAGATCCTTCTCCTGCGGAAACAAACGGTTGATAATAAGCTTATGTCCGCCGTCTGTACGAAGAAGAAGGGCCAAAAGCCGCTCGCCCGGATAGATCCATTTTCCAGTCAGATAGAAAATAGCCGGGGGATCCGATATAATCATCTGTGGTATCCCTTTTTCCTTCATCAACCGCAATATGCGGTCTACCTTACCCTTATCCATGGTTTCCTCTTTTCTCTCATCGCCGTCAGGCGATTAAATTCAGGGATCCCGAGCTCACACGAGGGGTTTCCTCTTTTCTCTCATCGCCGTCAGGCGACTAAAACCCAGGGACCCCGCTACTCTTCCGCCATCTCCGCCAGTACCGGCTCCGGGGCGTCCAGCTCGATCTCTCCTGTCGGCTCGGCTCCTATCAGTTCTGCTTCACCGCTGATTTCCTGTATCTCATCATAGTCGTCAAAAACGGGCTCGTCTTCCATATCCATTTCCATCCCGGTATCCAGTTTGACATCGCGGTATTTTCTCATACCCGTACCAGCCGGAATCAGTTTACCGATGATCACATTCTCCTTAAGTCCGATCAAATGATCTACTTTGCCCTTGATCGCAGCTTCCGTCAGAACTTTGGTCGTTTCCTGGAACGACGCCGCAGACAGAAAAGAGTCCGTAGCCAGGGACGCCTTGGTAATTCCCAGCATAATCTGTTCTCCCGTAGCCGGGACTTTATCCTCCGCTTCCAGCGAACGGTTGACATCATCAAACTCCAAAACATCGACCATTGTCCCCGGAAGGAATTCGCTATCTCCCTTTTCTTCAATACGGATCTTCTTCAGCATTTGACGTACAATGACCTCTATATGCTTATCATTGATATCCACGCCCTGCAGGCGATATACCCTCTGCACTTCCTGAAGCATATAATCCTGTACTGCACGCAGCCCCTTAATCTTCAGCAAATCATGCGGATTAATGCTTCCCTCTGTAAGTTCGTCCCCGGCTTCCAAAACAGCGCCGTCCGTCACCTTAATACGCGACCCGTAAGGGATAAGGTATGCTTTGGATTCGCCTGTCTGGTCATTATTGACAATGACCTCCCGCTTTTTCTTCGTGTCGTTTAAGGTTGCCACACCGCCGAATTCTGTAATAATCGCAAGTCCTTTTGGCTTCCGCGCTTCAAACAACTCCTCAACACGAGGAAGACCCTGCGTGATATCATCGCCGGCAACACCCCCGGTATGG
>CAMNWW010000165.1 GCA_946566415.1 uncultured Lachnospiraceae bacterium
TCCTCTGGCGATACAGTCGTTGGTAATAATGGAAAGGAAGGGAGCCGGCATATATTCTGCAAAAATCTTCTCGATAATATTGCTTCCCTTAATTTTAATATCGATCAAATATTTCATCTGTTTTTTAAATGCGTCAAACAGTTCGTCATACGTCTTAAAATCTGTGGCGTATCCAAGCTTTAGACCAAGCTGCTTCCCGGACATTTTGTCAAAACCATTGTTGAGGGTCAGCTCGAACACCTTCGGGATATTAAAATACCCTGTCAGGATATAGGCTTCATTCCCGAACGCCCCTACTTCCACGCAGCCGCTGGTTCCGCCGCGGCGCGCGTCTTCCAGCGATTTCCCCGCATTCAAAAGCTCCTGAATGATCGCCTCTGTATTATAAAACGCAGGCTGCCCCCATCCCTTACGTGAAATCTCACAAGCACGTTTCAAAAACTTCTGCGGCGTCTTGCGGCTGATCTGTACATTAGAACTTGGCTGAAGCAGTTTCATTTCATCCATACAGTCCAAAATCAGATAGCTCACGTCATTGACGCCGTTCTCCCCTTCCGGAGTAATGCCCCCCGTATTCAGGTTCGCAAAGTCCGTGTAGGTGCTGCTTTCCTTTAAGGTAATTCCTACCTTCGGCGGAGCAGGCTGGTTGTTGAACTTCACCCAAAGGCATTCCAGAAGTTCAAGCGCTTTCTTTTCATCCAGAATTCCCGCCTGCGTGTCTCTGATATAGAACGGGTTCAAATGCTGGTCAAACCGCCCCGGTGAGTATGCGTCCCATGGATTCAGTTCCGTCGTGACCCCCAGATGGACGAACCAATACATCTGAATCGCCTGCCAGAACGTCTCCGGCGCATGCGCCGGCACTATGTCGCAGTTAGCGGCGATCTGCAGAAGCTCTTCCCCCCGCGCCGGGTCAGTTTCCTTCTCCGCCAGTTCTCTCGCATAAGCCGCGTACCGCTCGCCCAGCCTTATGACTGCATCGCAGGACTTTGCCATTGCACGGAGCTGGTTTCTCTTATCAAAAGCTTCCGGGTCGTTTTGAAAATCCAGCGCGTCCATTGATTTTTGGATATCTTTTTTATAATCAAGAAATCCTTTCTCATAAATCTTGACAGACCCCACCGTATGTCCCGGACCTCTCTGCTCCATAAATTCTGTAAAAATCCCTGCTTCATAACAGTCCTTCCACTCCTGGGTCATATTTGCAAGAATTTTAGAGCGGGTAGACCGTTTATCCCAATACGGGATCACAACTTTCTCCTGATAGTCGCAGTCTTCTTCCTTTACTGTAAAATTAATCAGTTCCCGGTCGTTCATGACATGCATATCTTCCACTGTATGGCAGCAAAGCTCCGGAAACGTGGGCGCCCCCTGCGGGCTGTCTCCCTTTTCCCCGACAATCAGTTCCCCATCGCCAATATACAAGGTTTTTGTATCAAAATAGTCGTAGAGTACCTGGGCGCGCAGCTCAGGAATCGAGAGCTGCCCCTCGTACTTTTTATACGTCTTCGTCTCGCTCTTTGCCCGTTCCATGTCAATATGCGGCTGTGTAGTAACGCTCTTCTCCCTAAGCGCCTGTACTCTTGCATTCATACCTCTTTTTTTCATTTTCTCAATCTCTCAATCTAAAAATTTTAATTGCTTTGGAAACCTGCCTTCCGAAATATCTCTGATAAACGCTCGATTTCCTCTTTGTCCGGAGTTTCAAATTCCCCGCCCCGGTATGTCTCTCCAAGCCTTCCGTATTTGCTGCTTCCCGTGTTGTGATAAGGAAGAAGGTTCACCTGGGACGCCTGAATCCGCTGTGCCTTCAGCCATCCGGCGATCGCTTCCATCTCTGCATCTTCTGCGTTGACTCCTTTGATCACTGGAATACGGATATAAATCTTTGCCTTCCGCTTGGCGTCGCTGCTCAGCTTTTTCAGATTTTCCAAGATCAGTGTGTTATCGACTCCGGTATACTGCTTATGTATTTCACTGTCCATCGCTTTAATATCGTACAAAAATGCAGATACATAAGGCAATAGCCGTTGAAAATTCTCATAAGGCACATGCCCGCAGGTGTCGACCGTCACAGTAATCCCCTGCCTGACAAGCTCCTTGGCCAGAGCTTCAATATAATCCATATCCACTGACAGGACCTCCCCGCCGGAAAGTGTCACTCCTCCGCCGGATTGTTCATAAAAAATCTCATCTTTTTTCAGTTCTTTCACAAGATTTTTAATCTCATATTCTTTACCTGCCGTCTCACGCAGATTCAAAATACAGTATTCTGTACACGTTCCGCATCCGTCGCAGATCATACGGTCCGTCGTCTCTTTTCCGCCCTCCAGATGAACCGCGCCTTGGGGACAGACACGCACGCAGCTTGCGCAGCCGGTACATTTCTCCGGATCCGTCAATATCTGTTTCTTATACTGCTGCGTCTCCGGGTTATGGCACCATGTACAGTGAAGCGGACAGCCTTTGAAAAAGACTGTAGTCCGAATCCCGTCCCCGTCATGGATAGAAAATCGCTGTATATTTGTGATAAGCGGCGTCATATTCCTCACCCTTTCCTCCTCATGGCTTTTCTCTAAACAGGCATGTTATCCCCTCTGCCTCTGTCCGGGACTTTCACAGCAAATTCCGGGAAGGGCTTCAGCGCCCTTTCTAGAATCCCGTTCATGTATGCGATCGCGATTCCATAATTCGTCATAGGGACCTCCTGGTCTCTGGCGCATCCAAGGCGATACTTCATCTCCCGTTCGTTCAGCATACATCCTCCGCAATGGATAACCAGAGAATATGGGGAAAGATCCTCTGGAAATTCTGTTCCGCTGGTAAATACGAACTTAAGCTCCTTCCCTGTAAAATTCCGAATCCACCGGGGAAGCTTCTCCGTCCCGATGTCCCCGCACTGCCGGTGATGGGTGCATCCCTCTGAAATCAATACCTTGTCTGCATCCCGCAGACTATTCAGCTTCCTCGCCCCCTGCACTGTGGAGAAAAGATTCCCCTTATAACGGGCAAACAGGATGGAAAATGAAGTGAGCAAAATATCCTCCGGCGTCTCGGCGGACACTTTTTTGAATGCCTGGCTGTCCGTGATAACCATCCGGGGCTTTTTCCCCAAGGAGGCAAGCGTACTTTTCAGCTCCGTCTCCCTCGTGACAACAGATACTGCCCCCGCTTCCAAAATATCCCGTATCGTCTGCTGCTGCGGGAGGATCAGTCTCCCTTTCGGCGCCGCCGAATCAATAGGAACGACAAGCACTACCACATCCTGAGGATGAAGAAGATCTCCCACAAGCTTTAAAGTCATATCCTCCTGCGGCACAAGCCTAGCGATTCTTTCTTTCAGTTCATGAATATTTTGTCCCGTCCTGGCGCTTACTTCTATGGACTCGGCCGCAGGACCTGCCGCCGCGCTTTGAACAGACAGATCTGCTTTATTTCTCACCACAATATAGGGAATCCCTTTTTGCTGAATCTTTTCCAGAATCGCAGAATCTTCTTTCGTCATCCCCACCGACGCGTCGATAACCAGAAGAGCGATATCTGTTTTATTCAAGATCTGATATGCCTTCTGGATACGGAGCTGTCCCAAACCGCCTTCATCATCCAGCCCCGGCGTATCGATCATTACCACCGGTCCCAACGGGAGCAGCTCCATCGCTTTTAAAACCGGGTCTGTTGTAGTCCCCGGCACATCCGACACAATGGCAAGGCTCTGCCCGGTAAGAGCGTTGATGATGCTGGACTTACCTGCATTACGCTTCCCGAAAATCCCGATATGCACACGCTGTGCAGACGGCGTACTGTTCAGACCCATCGCTATTCCTCCCTTCTTAAAGCCAATCGCCGATCAGTCAGTTAAAATCGGAAATCATTTCCTGTTCCATTTTCAATGGCTTCCAGATTCTCCGCCACCTTCGCGCGCACTGTTTCATTCGGTATATTGTCAAGTTCTTTCAAAAGAAGCGCTTCTCCTACGGCGCGGGTATCCGGGGACGCATAATCTACCAGATACTCCTTCAATGTCATCAACGCATTGGGATGGCAGCAATTCTGAATCTGCCCGCTCTTGCATAAAGACATGAACCGGTCGCCCGTACGCCCTTCCCGGTAACAAGCGGTGCAGAAACTGGGTATGTACCCCATATCCATCAGCCACTTGACGACCTCATCCAGCGTACGCGTATCGCTGACCTCAAACTGTGCCGAGCTCTCTTCATCCGGCTCTTTTTCCGCATAGCCTCCTACGCTGGTCCTGGAGCCTCCGCTGATCTGCGAAATTCCCAGGTGAAGGACCCTTTCCCGGCATTTCTGGCTCTCTCTTGTAGAGACGATCATGCCGGTATACGGTACGGCAATTCGGATACATGCCACAATTTTCGCAAAGGTATCGTCGTCGATGCCGTTCGTAAATGAAGAGGCGTCGATATCGTCCGCATCACGGAGCCTGGGCACGCTGATCGTATGAGGACCTACTCCAAAAACCGATTCCAGATGTTCCGCATGCATCAGAAGACCTGCGAACTCATAGCGGTATTTATCCAGCCCGAAAAGAACGCCGATCCCCACATCGTCAATTCCTCCTTCCATCGCACGGTCCATCGCCTCCGTGTGATATGCATAATCATGCTTCGGTCCTGTCGGATGAAGCTCAAGATAGCTCTCTTTATGATAAGTCTCCTGAAACAAAATATAGGTTCCGATTCCGGCTTCTTTAAGCTTCCGGTAATTCTCCACCGTTGTAGCGGCAATATTTACGTTTACCCGGCGGATCGCACCGTTCTTATGCTTAATGCTGTAAATAGTGCGGATACTCTCCAGGACGTACTCGATCGGATTATTGACCGGATCTTCTCCCGTCTCAAGAGCAAGCCTCTTATGCCCCATATCCTGCAGGGCAATCACTTCCTTCCTGATCTCTTCCTGGGTCAGTTTTTTCCTTGGAATATGCTTATTCTTCATGTGGTACGGACAGTATGTACATCCGTTGATACAATAGTTCGAGAGATAAAGCGGCGCGAACATCACGATTCGGTTACCGTAGAAATCTTTCTTGATCTGTTCGGCAAGCCGGTATATCTCTTCATTTTTCTGCTCATCAGAGCAGGCAAGCAAGACTGAAGCCTCCCGATGCGTCAGACCTTTCCTAAGCTTTGCCTTCTCCAAAATCGAATCGATCAGTTCTAAATTATTCTTATTCTCGTCCGCATACGCTAACGTTTCCAGGATTTCTTCATGGCAGATGAAATCTTCCGCCTTCTTTGATGATACATCGTACATATTCATTTTCCTTTCTTATCTTCCTATACAGTTTATCATCCCGCGCATCGCGGGATAAATGCTTGGCATCACCTCGCACCCGTGTGTTCCCCCGCCAAGTATTTCTAGTATACCACAAATCATCTTTGTTAGCAACGCGGCAGGGAACCGTACAGCACCGACGCTTAAATTTATATTTACTCTCCCAAGGCAAATGGAATTCTATT
>CAMNWW010000166.1 GCA_946566415.1 uncultured Lachnospiraceae bacterium
ACGAGATAAAGGGTTGTGCAGACTCCGTTTTTCCGGCGGTCCTGGAAAACGGGAAACTATGTCATACGTTGATTATTTCACCGCCGGGCTGCGGAAAGACGACGCTTCTTAGGGATATGGTGAGGCAGATTTCCGATGGAAATAAATACATAAACGGGAGAAATACAGGAGTGGTGGACGAACGTTCGGAGATAGGAGGATGTTATCAGGGAGTACCCCAGAACCAGATTGGGAAACGGACGGATATTCTGGATAATTGTCCGAAAGCAGAAGGAATGATGCTGCTGATCCGTTCTATGTCCCCGGAAGCGCTGGCAGTAGATGAAATCGGTACTGTAAAGGAAGTGGAGTCGGTGCTCTTAGCTATGCACTGCGGCGTAGTGACGCTTGCGACGGTACATGGGACATCCCTCGATGAAATACGGGAAAAACCTCTTTTCCAGACATTTTTAGACGGGAAATGTTTTAGACGCTACGTGGTGCTGGACGGCGATAAAAAGGCCGGGACAGTCGAAGGCATATATGACGGACGGGGGATAAAAATATGTACCTGAAAATGATCGGATGCATACTTGTCGTCCTCGCGTCTTCCGGTTATGGATATGCGAGAGGGCTGGAATATAAAAAATATGTAGATGAGCTTGAGTATTTAAGCCGTCTGATCCGTCAGATAAAAGGAGAGATTTCCTATTTGAAAGCCCCGCTTGCCGATGTGCTCAAAAGAGTAGGAAGAAGGGCAAGGGAGCCTTACCAAAGCTGGCTTTTTACCCTGGGGGATACTCTGGAAAAAAAGGGAAATGCAGCGCTTAGGGATATCTGGAGAGCGAAGACAGAGGAAAGCCTGAATCATGTGTTTTTTCGGGGAGAAGAGCTGGAGGAGTTAAAAGAATTGGGCGGACAGATGGGCCATCTGGATATCAGAATGCAGGAGCAGACATTATCCTGGTATGCAGAGCGTCTGGAAGAAAAAGAGCAATTTCTGCGCACGGAGCTGGCTCAGAAAAGACGGCTGTGCAGTCTTCTCGGAGTGACAGGCGGCGTCTTTCTTGCAGTCATTCTCGTCTAAGACGGGAGAAAGTGAAAGGAAAATGGAGAGAAGTTCATGAGTGTGAATCTGATATTTAAAATAGCAGCCGTGGGAATCCTGGTCTCTGTACTCAGCCAGGTCCTCAAACACAGCGGAAGAGAGGAGCAGGCGTTTCTGACCAGCTTTGCTGGGCTGATTCTAGTGTTGTTTTGGATCATCCCATATATTTATGAGTTATTTGAGGATATCCGCAGGTTATTTGCACTTTAACAGGCTGGGAGGCGAAAATGGGGATCATACAGATTGCGTGTATCGGGGTCATGGGGACTTTGCTGGCGCTGCAGTTTAAAAGTGGAAAGAACGAGTATGGGATTTATCTTGGGATTGCGGTAAGCCTGGTCCTTTTTTTCAGTATGAGCAAAAAGCTGGCAGTTATCGTAGATACAATTAACACAATCAGCGGCATGATACAGGTGGATAAGGCATATATTACGGCAATCCTTAAGATGCTTGGAGTAGCGTATATCGCAGAATTTGCGTCAGGAATCTGCCGCGACGCAGGGTATCAGACCATTGCATCTCAGATCGAGATCTTCGCAAAACTCACGATTCTGGCCTTAAGTATGCCGATTCTGAAAGCTCTTCTTTTGACGATACAGGAATTTTTAAGTTGATAAGGGAGGTGGAAAGGATGCCTAAGCCGGGATTACAAAAATGGCCTGCTGCGTTCGCTGTGCTTATTTTTGCGGCCGCCGTCATGGGATCTGCAAAAGGGGAGAGCATCGTCTATGCAGAAGAAGAGGCTAAGGAGGAGGAAGGAATGACCCAGGAAGAGCTGTCAGGCGTACAGCGCCAGGTGGAAGAGGGAATATTAAGCGAGCTGGATATGAAGGAGATCGACGAGGTGCTGGGGGATATATTTCCAGATAATAAAACGACATTTATGGATGTACTTAAGGCGCTGCTTGACGGAAAGGAGGCGATATCGCCCGAGCTTCTTGTCGATTACCTGACGGACAGATTGCTCTATGCGGTAAAGGATAATCGTCAGGCCTTGCTCTATCTGCTCTTGCTTGTGACCGTAGCGTCTGTATTCTCTAATTTTTCCAATGTATTTCAAAATCGTCAGATCGCACAGATCGGGTTTTACATGGTATATGTTCTTTTGATCACCATCTGCCTGCATTCTTTTCAGAATACAGTCGCTCAGGTGAGCGAGAGCCTGGAGAATTTGACGGTTTTTATAAAGGTTTTGGGACCGGCGTATTTTCTAAGTATGGCGATTGCGACGGGAAGCGCTTCCTCCATCGCGTTCTACAGTATGGTTATCTTCCTGATCTATCTTGTAGAGCTTTTAATCCTTCATATAATGCTGCCGCTGATTCATGTATGTTTGATGGTACAGATCCTGAACTTCCTGTCTGATGAGGAAATTTTGTCGAAATCAGCGGAACTTCTGGAAACGGTAATCGGCTGGATCTTAAAGACGCTTTTAGCCTGTGTGACGGGAGTTGGAATTGTACAGGGGCTTTTAGGGCCTGCGGTGGACGCGGTGAAACGCAGTGCATTTGCCAGAGGAACCCAGATGATACCAGGAGTGGGGGATATTATAGGAGGAACGGGGGAAGTGATTTTGGGGACGGCGGTACTCATCAAAAACGGAATCGGCGTGGCGGGAGCGGTCTTTGTAACTGGAATCTGCCTGGTGCCGCTCATCAACATGGGAATCTTAACCTTGATGTACAGAGGGATGGCGGCGGTGATCCAGCCGATCTCGGACAAAAGAATCGTGGAGGCGGTAAACAGCGTGGGAAAAGGCTACCAGATGCTCCTTAGGGTTGTATTTACCACGGGTGTTCTTTTCCTTATCACGATCGCAGTTACAGCGGTGTCGACTACATAGCCGAGCGAAAAGGGAGGGAGATCATGTTTGATTACATTTATCAATGGCTGCAGAACCTTGCGTTTTATATGATCCTGGTAACGATAGTGATCCAGGTGCTGCCCAATAACAGCTACCAGAAATACATTCGCTTTTTCTGCGGGCTGATCCTGGTGGTCCTGCTCGCCTCGCCTGTTATGAAAGTGTTGGGAATGGAAGAAAATCTGTCAAATATTTATCACAGCGCGGAATATGAGCAGGCGCAAAAAGAGATGGAAGAAGCAGGAGCCTATTTTAACGAACTTGCCGGGGAGGCGGCGGGCAGGGGGGAAGAAGAGTGATGTATAAAGGCTGGGATTGGAAAACTTTTTTTAAGAATCAGAAGGGAAAGAAAGATCAATGGCTGATTCTCCTCCTGCTGGGGATTCTGGTGCTGGTGATCGCTATGCCCATATCAGAGAAGGAAAGTAAGGACGTAGTGTCAAGAGAGGATAAAGCGACAGACAGCTACGTCCAGCAGGATCAATCTGATACAGCTTATGCCAGACAGCTTGAGATGCGCCTGGAGGAGGTACTTAAAAAAGTAGAGGGGGTGGGAAACGTGTCAGTAATGATCACATTGTCTTCTTCTTCGGAAAAGGTTGTGGAAAAGGATCGTGAAATCAGCAGCGACTCGTCCAGAGAATCATCAGGAGGCGCAGCCGTCTCCTCCAGAAGCAGCTCGTCCGAGACCTCAGTATACTATGGAAATTCCGGAGATGAAGTACCTTATGTAAAGAAAGAGATCAGCCCGGAGGTGGAGGGAGTCCTTGTCATTGCACAGGGAGGGGATAATGCAGTGGTGATTGGAAATATTACAGAGGCAGTTCAGGCATTATTTGGGGTAGACACGCATAAGATTAAAGTAATGAAGAGTAAGTGAAATGAATAAACCAGGAGGAAGGACATTGAAAGGGATATTTAAAAAGAATCAAATTATTATCGCGGCGCTTGTGGTGATGGTTGCAGTGGCAGGTTATCTGAATTATTCAGGGATGATTTTTGGAGACGACAAAAATGCGGCGGAAGCAACGAATGAGTTGGCAAACAAGGAGCTTCTGGATATTTCAGAGGAAGATTCCGCCCAGGCCGACAGCGATATCCTCGACGCCGAGGGAGAACTCGCAAACGGGGAAGTGGAAGGGACGCCGGGAGAAGCAGTCCTTACAAGCGGCGAGGCGAGCGGTATTGTAGCGCAGGCTAAGGTGAGCCGGGAACAAGTAAGGGCAAAAAATAAAGAGACGCTTCAGGCGATCATCGACGACGCTAATATCAGCGAGGAGCAGAAAGCCGACGCAATCGCACAGATGGTGTCGATGACGGAAATGGCGGAGAAAGAGGTTGCCATCGAGACTCTTCTTGCAAGCAAGGGATTCAGTGAGGCGGTTGTCAATTTAACGGCAGACTCTGCAGACGTGGTGGTGAACAGTTCGGACCTGACAGACGCAAAACGCGCCCAGATCGAAGACATTGTGACACGGAAAGCAGGAATCAGTGCGGCGAACATCGTAATTACACCGATACATAGCGGACAGAGCGAAGAGAATACCGGGACGGAAGGGTAACGTATGAAGGGTTAAGGTGTGTAAGACATCTGCAGCAGCAGAGCTTGCACACTTTTTTTGCCCTCCTTATCCTCCGCTCTTTCTCGTAAAAGCGCTTGACAATACATAGGTATGCCGTTATACTGAACATTGTTCATATTGAGGTGATTGAATGAATACAGTTGTAACATCAAAAGAGGATATTTTGAAGGCCAGCCGTAAACTGATTCAGCAGAAGGGATGGTCTGCAATCAATATCCGGTCTGTTGCAAAAGCCTGCGGAGTATCGGTAGGATCCATTTACAATTATTTTGATTCTAAGGCTGCGCTGGTGAGCGCTGCGGTAGAAAGCATTTGGTGCGAGATTTTTCATCGTCCAAAGGAGGGAGCGGTGTTTCAGGACACGAATGCCTGTATTATCTGGATGTATGGACAGATGGAATATGGATGCAAACAGTATCCCGGATTTTTTACGCTGCACTCCCTGGGCTTTATGCGGGAAGATAAAGCCCAAGGGAAACGGAGGATGCTAAAGGTCTGGCAGCATATCCTGGACGAGCTGTGTTCCGTCTTGAAACGGGATGCCAGAATTCGGGCGGATGCTTTTACGGAGCAGTTTACAGAGGAAAGATTTGCAGATGTCATATTTTCTTTGATGCTGTCCGCTTTGCTGCGGCAGGACTATGATCCCACTGCCGTATTGGAGATTGTCCGCAGGGCACTTTATTAAAATTCCATTGAGCTGTGGGATTTTTAATCCTATAAATTGAACGATGCTCACCAAAGGAGGCAGAATATGAAAGTAAAACGGAATACGCTGTTGTTGCTCGCCTGTCTGGTATGGAGCGCGGCGGGATTTAACATTCTCCGCATCGGCCTGATGGCTCATCCGACCTATCTGACGGTGTTGAATTGTATGTTGTCTGTACTGGCCTTTGTAGTGTTTCAAAGATTCATTTTTGGAAGATTGGTAAAAAAGCACACTG
>CAMNWW010000167.1 GCA_946566415.1 uncultured Lachnospiraceae bacterium
GGCCTGGATTATTCTTAAAATCCCAGAGGTCGGAAAGGTTTCCGACCGTAATATCGAAAGCTCCGTCCGTGAGCGCACAGTATTTTAACCCGATCTGAATCAATTCGACAGTGTCGTCTGACAGTTCAACAGACGCTCCGCCGGCGTGGTTCAGTTTATAAATTTCGCTTCCTTCCTGCGTCCGGCTGAACTGACTCTCATAATCTTTACATTTTTGGATACAATCATCCAGGATTTTTTCAGAATTTTTATCATAAATATCGATCCGGACGATGGTGTCCAGCATGGTCGTGGTCTTGGAAATTGGGTTATGGGAGACGGCGCCGCATCCGTACAGAAGTGACAAAATAAACAGCAATATGGCAAGCGGCAGTATTTTGGTAAATCCAAATCGGTTTCCATTATTATTCATAAGATATCTCCTGTTCTAGTGTTTGACGTACGGCTGTTTTTTTGGTTCTGGCATTATTATAGTCATACGTGTTGGAAAAATCAATCGAACGTGTGATTGCGCTGTGAACGGTAGCTGTGAATGGTAACATGAATGGTAACATTGCGTTCGCTTGATTGTTGTGATAGAATAAGAGCTATGAAAAAGGGAATAACGAAGATTAGAAAAAGCGACTGTATGTTTTTCATCATGATCCTTGTTCTTGCCGCCGCAATTTTTGCTATACAGATCATGTCAGGGAGCAAAAATGCCGGTTATGTGACAGTGCGGGTGGATGGGGAGCTTACGGCGTCGTATGATTTGACGGCCGATCAGGAGGTTTCCTTGAACGGGGGGACCAATACTCTGCTGATTGAGGATGGAAGAGCAAGAATGATATGGGCGGATTGTCCGGATAAGCTCTGTGTTCGTCAAAGGGCGGTTTCAAGAGACAGAGAAAGTATTATCTGTCTGCCGAATAAAGTAGTTGTAGAAGTCGTGGGGGCAGAGGATAAGCCGGAACTGGACGCAGTGACGAATTAGGGCAGGTTAGGATGCAGGAGGAGGACAAAGTGAAGACAAAGGCTGCATATTTGGGTGTATTCACCGCATTGGCCCTGATTTTCAGTTATATCGAGACTTTGCTCCCTTTACACCCAGGGATTCCCGGCGCTAAGCTGGGGGTGGCGAACCTGGTGGTGGTCGTGGCATTATATAAGATGGGAGTACGGGAAGCTCTGGCAGTGTCTGCGGCGAGAATCGTGCTCGCTGGATTCCTTTTTGGAAACCTAGTCTCTATCCTCTACAGCCTTGCAGGGGGGCTGCTGAGTTTTGCGGCGATGGCGTTTGTCAAGGAGAAGGACATATTCAGCGTATATGGAGTCAGTATAACCGGGGGAGTCTTCCATAATATGGGGCAGATCGCGGCGGCGATGGCGGTACTGGACAGTTACAGCGTCACATACTATATTCCGGCGCTCTTAGTTATAGGTCTATTTACCGGAACGATAATAGGAACCGCGGCGGCGGAGATGCTGAAAAGGCTTGCCGCGCTGGATATACGCATATAGGACGGATACAGGAAGGAAAGAAGAGTCAATGATTTCATATATTAAAGGGGAACTGGTTTCATTTGAGAAGGATAAAGTAATCGTCGATGTGGGAGGCGTCGGGTTCGGGATTTATATGCCGGCGCAGGCGATGGGACGGCTTCCAGGAGTGGGAAAAGAGGTCAAGCTGCACACTTACTTGAATGTGAAGGAGGATGCGATGCAGCTTTTCGGTTTTCCGACCCGTGACGCATTGGAGCTGTTCAAGCTGTTGATCGGTGTAAACGGTATCGGACCAAAGGGGGGACTAAGTATCCTCTCGCAGCTTTCCCCGGACGATCTCCGGTTTGCGGTGCTGTCGAAGGATGTCAAGGCGATCTCATCCGCTCCCGGAATCGGGAAGAAGACGGCGGAGAAACTTATACTGGAACTGAAGGATAAGCTGCAGATAGGCGACGTCATGGAAGGGCAGTCATCCGGCGGCGACGCGTCTTCCATGCTAGGGCAGGAGGCGGCCTCTGACGCGGTAAATGCTTTGACGGCGCTTGGATATGGCAGCACAGAGGCGCTTAGGGCAGTCAGACAGGTAGAGATCGAGGAGAACGCTACAGTGGAGGAAATCCTGAAAGCTGCGCTTAAGTTCTTGATATAAGAGGTTATTATGGGAAAGCGAATCATAACAACAGAGAATCTTGAAGAAGACAGTAAAATTGAAAATCATCTGCGTCCCCAGCTTTTGACGGACTATATCGGGCAGGAGAAGGCGAAGGAGACTTTAAAGATATATATTGAAGCGGCCAAGTCCAGGAAAGAGCCTTTAGACCATGTACTATTTTATGGACCGCCGGGGCTTGGGAAGACGACGCTTGCCGGGATTATTGCGAATGAGATGGGCGTAAATATGAAGATTACATCGGGACCGGCGATCGAAAAACCCGGGGAGATGGCGGCGATCCTCAATAATCTCCAGGAAGGGGACGTGCTTTTTGTGGACGAGATTCACCGGCTGAACCGTCAGGTGGAAGAAGTGCTCTACCCGGCGATGGAAGATTATGCGATCGACATCATGATCGGAAAAGGAGCGTCTGCCAGGTCGATTCGTCTGGAACTCCCGAAGTTTACTCTGGTAGGGGCTACTACCCGCGCCGGAATGCTGACAGCGCCGCTCAGGGACCGTTTCGGCGTTGTAAACCGTCTGGAATTTTATACGGAGAAAGAACTTACCACGATTATCCTGCGTTCGGCCGGGGTTTTGGAAGTAGAGATTGATAAGGAAGGGGCGAGGGAGCTTGCCCGGAGATCAAGGGGGACGCCGAGGCTTGCCAACCGGCTTTTGAGACGCGTGAGGGATTTTGCACAGGTGAAATATGATGGGGTGATTACAAGGGAGGTTGCAGTGTGCGCCCTAGATCTTCTGGACGTAGATAAATGCGGACTTGACCATGTAGACCGCAGTATTCTGCTGACAATGATCCACAAGTTCGGCGGCGGACCGGTAGGCCTTGACACACTTGCGGCGGCAATAGGAGAAGACGCAGGGACGATCGAAGATGTATACGAGCCGTTTTTGCTCAAGAACGGATTCATCCACAGGACTCCCAGAGGACGTGTTGCGGCAGAGGCCGCGTATCATCATTTGGGAATTTCGGCGGAAAACATCTGAAAAATTTGAAAAGTAGTTGGTTTTTGTCTAAACATAGTATATAATAATATGAGGAGTAGGAGCGGGTAAGGAGGTTCTTTATGGCATCGTCAAAAAACTATACGGAAGTATTGATAGGCGGTAAAGTATTCACGCTGAGCGGATTTGAGAGCGAAGATTATCTGCAGAAGGTGTCCACCTATTTGAATCATAAAATCGAAGAGTGCACGAGCAGCGACGGATACCGTAAGCAAAGCTCGGAGGCCAGAAGCATTCTGTTGGCTCTGAATATTGCGGACGACTATTTTAAGGCGAAGAAGCAGGGCGGCGCGCTGGAGAGCGATATTGAAGCGAAAGACAAAGAGATGTATGATTTGAAGCATGAATTGATTTCTATTCAGATCAAGTATGAGAATGCGGAAAAAGCGATGGACAAGCTGAAGGAAGAGAACAGGGAGCTGCAGATGAAGATCATTCAGCTGGAGACGGAAATGAAAAATCACCGTAAAAAATAGACTGTCTTAAGACAGTCTATTTTCGGTTGTGGAGGAAAGTGATGAAAGATAAGATAGAAATTCTTGCTCCGGGCGGATCCCCGGAGAGCCTGCGGGCGGCAGTTGCCGCGGGAGCGGACGCTGTTTATGTGGGGGGAACCTTGTTCGGCGCAAGGGCATATGCGCATAATCTGACGGAAGAAGAGCTGCTTGCCGCGATTGATTATGTCCATCTGCATGGGAAGAAGATTTATCTGACAGTGAACACCCTGCTGAAAGAATCCGAGATACAGGAGAAGCTGTACGGCTATCTGCTTTTGTTTTACCGACAGGGCTTGGATGCGGTTATTGTGCAGGATGCGGGAGTTCTTTCTTTTGTCCGGGAATATTTTCCAAATCTTCCTATTCATGCCAGTACGCAGATGACGATTACAGGCATAGACGGGGCGAAGCTCTTACAGCGGGCCGGGGTATCCAGAGTGGTGACGGCAAGGGAGCTGCAGCTTAAAGAAATATCCCATATTGCAAAAGAGACGTCTCTGGAAATAGAATGCTTTGTACACGGCGCGCTTTGCTATTGTTATTCCGGGCAGTGCCTGTTCAGCAGTTTTCTGGGAGGACGCAGCGGAAATAGAGGACAGTGCGCGCAGCCCTGCCGTCTGCCATATCAGACAGAAGGGGACAGATACCGGTATCTGCTCAGCCTGAAAGATATTTGTACATTAGATTTGATACCGGAACTTATGGAGGCGGGTATTGATTCGTTCAAAATTGAGGGAAGGATGAAGAAGCCGGAATATGTAGCCGCGACATCATTTTTATATCGAAAATATGCGGATATTTATCAGAAGCTAAGAGGGAGCGCACCGGAAGGAACAGACGCGGCTGCTTATGCCAGGGAGCGGTTCAAGGTAGAGAAGAAGGAGAAAGAGATGCTCCTTGATCTTTACAACAGAGGCGGGGCGTGCACAGGATATTATCATACGACGAACGGCAGGGAAATGGTATCCTTAGACCGCCCGAACCATGCCGGGACTCCTGCGGTAAAGGTGTTGAGAAGGCAGGGAAACCGTGTATATGGGAAGGCTCTTGCGGATCTGTATCCGCAGGATGTGATCGAGCTTCCGATTAAAAAAGGGCAGGAAAAGGCGGGAAATGTCACCTGCCGGAGCGCGGCTGAGAAAGGAAGCGAGGTCTGCCTTCCGGTTGCGCAGGATGTGACTGTTAAAAAGGATGATATCTGGTACAGAGTGCGGAATGAGAAACTTATACAGGAATTGAATAAACGATTTACTGACAGAAAAATAAAAGAAAAACTTAATGGAAAATTTATACTTTCAGCCGGGGAGTTTGCTACACTAACGGTATATAAGGACGGTCTTTCTGTCACGGTTACAGGAGACAAGGGAGAAGAGGCCAAGCAGCAGCCGCTGGATGAGGAGAGGGTAAAAAAGCAGCTTGAGAAGAAGGTGATCGGCCTTCTTCTTTTGCTTTCTATGCCGAAAATGCACGGAAAGTAGGGCAACTATGAGCCAAAGCATCATAAAATCTATTGCCTCACACAGTCCGCTGAGAAGCGATGCCGCAGTCGGTGACCGTCTGATCAGCGTTAACGGCAATGCAATCATGGATGTGCTTGATTATATGTACTATACATATGATGCCCGCCTTACCATCGAGTTGGAAACCCCCGCAGGGGTGCGTAAGACCGTACATGTTCGAAAGCGCGAGGGGGAGGATCTGGGGCTGGATTTTGAGGAGTACCTGATGGATTGCCCCATGGAATGTACGAACAACTGTGTGTTCTGCTTTGTGGATCAGATG
>CAMNWW010000168.1 GCA_946566415.1 uncultured Lachnospiraceae bacterium
AAGCATCGTTTCCTACCGGCATATAATGGAAATACCAGATAAAATAAGCCCCCAGATCAATCACAGAGTCAAAAAACTCTTCCGATGTTATGGATTCAAAATTCGCGCTCGTATAACATGCCGAGATTCCGAAAAACAGTTTCTTGCGATGGAGAATATCTATCGCTCTCATCACTTTCTGGTACACACCGTTTCCACGCCGCCCATCCGTCGCCTCTTCAAAGCCTTCCAGGGAAATTGCCGGGATGAAATTCCCTACCCGCAGCATCTCGTCTGCAAAATTCTCATCAATCAGAGTCGCGTTGGTAAAGCAGAGGAATACACAGTCTAAATGCTCTTCACATAGACGAATCAGATCCGCCTTGCGTACCAAAGGCTCTCCGCCCGTGTATATGTACATATATACGCCGAGTTCCTTACCCTGGTGTATGATATCGTCGATTTCTTCATATGTCAGGTTCAGTTTATTTCCATATTCCGCCGCCCAGCACCCGGTGCAGTGCAGGTTACATGCACTGGTGGGATCCAGCAAAATTGTCCACGGGATATTGCATCTATATTTTTTACGGCATTCTTCCTGTTTCTCCCAGCCTGCCAGGGAAGCGTTGATGAAAAAATTTACTGCCGTCGTCTGCATAACATGTGGATCGATATCATTGATGATATGACGAATATACCCGTAATATGGGTGTTCTGGATTCGTCATAGCCTCTCTTACAATTTTTCTCTGGGACAGCATCTCGTCCCCGGCAAATTTATCTGCCCAATCCATTAGTTTCAGAAGGTTTTTTTCAGGCTCCTTATGCAGATATTTGAACGCCTGCTCCAGACCAAATTTTTTGATTGTCATTGATACATCCATGGCAAATGCCTCCTTATCCTTTCTTTGTAAGATGAATGTAAGGCTTTTTTACCGGATAAACAATAGTCATTCTTCCTCTTTGTGTCTGTTTTTCAGACATTCTGTATTTATTTGTCTAAATTTTCCACCCTTTTCTTCTATATATCTGCCGATGCTACAGGTTCGTGTATCCCATCAGGGACTCGTCCGCTTCCCTGGCGGCCTCTCTCCCTTCCGCGATCGCCCACACTACCAAAGACTGGCCTCTATGCATGTCTCCCGCCGCAAAAACTCGCTCCACGTTCGTCTGATAGGAGCCTAAAAGCGTCTCCACGTTGGTCCGTTTATCACGTTTCACACCAAAACTGTCCGCCGCGTAAGCCTGCGCTCCTAAAAATCCTGCCGCGATGAGTACCAGGTCTGTTTTGATCTCTCTTTCGCTTCCCGCCACGGGAATCATCGAGATACGTCCGGTCTTTTCGTCTTTTTGGGGCGTCAGACTCACAAGCTTTGCCCCGCATACCTTCCCGTCTTTGTCCTTTACAAATTCTGTCACTGTGGTCTGGTAGATACGGGGATCGCCTCCGAACATTTCGATCGCTTCCTCCTGTCCGTAGTCCGTCTTAAGTACCTTTGGCCACTCGGGCCAGGGATTATTCTTGCTCCGCTCTTCGGGAGGCTGGGGCATCATTTCGAGCTGGATAACGCTTTTTGCCCCCAGCCGGATTACGGTTCCTACACAGTCGTTCCCTGTATCTCCGCCTCCGATAACCAGCGCCGCTTTGCCTTTCGCAAGCTCATAAGGAACGTTCTCAAATTCACTGTCCAAAAGAGTCTTTGTCACCGTCTTTAGAAAATCAACTGCGAAAAAGATTCCTTCGGCATCTCTTCCCGGAACAGAAATGTCCCTTGGTTGGGATGCCCCGCACGCCAGGATCACGCGGTCGTACTGTTCCATCAGCTCCCTGCCTGTGATGTCCTTTCCAACGTCCACATTACAGATAAATTCAATGCCTTCTTCTTTCATCAGGCTGATTCTTCTGTCTATAACGCTTTTTTCCAATTTCATATTTGGAATTCCATACCGAAGAAGACCGCCCGGCCTGTCGCTTCTTTCATAGACTGTCACCAGATGCCCCCTGCTGTTAAGCTGCACTGCTGCCGCAAGACCTGCGGGGCCGCTTCCGACCACGGCGACCTTCTTCCCTGTCCTTACTGTAGGCGGCTCTGCTTTTACCAAACCATGTGAAAAAGCATACTCAGCCACAGCTTTTTCATTGGCTTTCGTGGACACCGGCTGTGTATGCAGACCGCAGGTGCACGCCGCTTCACACAACGCCGGGCACACCCTGGAGGTAAATTCCGGGAAGCAGTGGGTCTTTGACAGCCTGACATAGGCCTGTTCAAAATTGCCGCGGTACACCAGGTCGTTCACTTCCGGTACCAGATTGTGAAGCGGGCAGCCTGACGCCATGCCGGAAATCATCACTCCTGCCTGGCAGAAGGGCACGCCGCATTCCATACAGCGCGCCCCCTGGATGCGCTGTTCCTCCTCTGACAGACTCTCGTGAAATTCTCTGAAATTCTTTATTCTTTCCGCCGGAGGTATGATTTTCCCCTCCCTGCGTTCATATTCCAAAAATCCTGTTGATTTTCCCATGATCCATACCCTGTCCTTTCCCAAACACCCTCTATGCCTTTTCCTCAATGCTGGCGTAAAAGGCCTCGATCTGCGCTTTTTCCCTGCTCATGCCCTGTTCCTCAAACTGGGAAGCAAGCTGCATTATGCGTTTGTAATCACCTGGAATGATCTTCTTGAATTTGGGAAGATATCCTTCAAAATCTTCCAATATCCGTCTTCCCTTTTCTGATCCGGTATGGGCCACATGCGCCTCGATCATAGTGCGTAGCTCCTCCCGGTCAAACTTGGTCTCCACCCTTTCTGTGAGAACCATCTCTTTATTCAGGTTCCGGTAGAGACGGCTGCCTTCGTCCAGTACATAAGCGATTCCTCCGCTCATACCTGCCGCGAAATTCTTGCCCACGGCTCCAAGCACAACCACACGCCCGCCGGTCACATACTCGCAGCCATGCTCTCCGACGCCTTCTACCACCGCCGTCGCGCCGGAGTTCCGCACACAGAACCGCTCTCCCGCTATCCCCGCAATATAGGCTTCTCCGCTGGTCGCTCCGTAGAGCGCCACATTCCCGATAATAATATTTTCTTCCGGAATAAACTTTGCCTTTTCCGGCGCAAAAACCGCGAGCTTCCCTCCGGACAGGCCTTTCCCGAAATAGTCGTTCGAGTCTCCGCACAAGGAGAGGGTCAGCCCTTTCGGCAGAAACGCCCCGAAACTCTGTCCTCCCGCGCCTTCACAGTGGATTGTGATCGTGTCGCCGGGCAGCCCTTCGGGATGCTGCCTGGTGATTTCCGAACCGAGTAATGTCCCAAAGGTACGGTCTGTATTCGTCAGTTTTACACTGTACTCTTTCTTTATTCCTTCCGCGACCGCCTGACGAAGTTCTCTTCTTGCAAGCAGCTCCTTCTCATCCTTGGTTTTCTCCAGCTTAAAATCATAGGCGCAGGCCGGGTCGAACACGGAAGCTTTGCGCTCTGTCCCTTTCATGCCGTCAAGTATCAGGCTTAAGTCTATCTTCTCTTCCCTTTCAGTCAAGGTATCTTTTTTCTTCAGAAGATCCGTTCTCCCTACCATCTCGTCTATGGTTCTGACTCCCAGTTTTGCCATGTACTCCCGAAGCTGGCGCGCGATAAATAGCATGAAGTTCTCCACATACTCCGGTTTTCCCATAAAACGTTTTCTAAGCTCGGGATTTTGCGTCGCGATTCCCATAGGGCAGGTATCCAGATTGCAGACTCGCATCATCACGCACCCCAGCGTCACCAGAGGCGCTGTCGCGAATCCAAACTCTTCCGCTCCAAGAAGAGCCGCGATAGCCACATCCCGCCCGCTCATCAGCTTGCCGTCCGTCTCGATCACAACCTGGTTTCTAAGCCCGTTCGCAAGCAAAGTCTGGTGTGTCTCCGCAAGCCCCAGCTCCCAGGGCAGTCCTGCATTGTGGATTGAGCTGATGGGGGCCGCTCCCGTACCGCCGTCATATCCGGAGATCAGGATGACCTGCGCGCCTGCCTTCGCCACGCCCGCCGCTACGGTTCCCACTCCTGCCTCGGAGACAAGCTTCACGGAAATGCGGGCATATTTATTTGCATTTTTCAAATCATAGATGAGCTGCGCCAGATCTTCAATCGAATAGATGTCGTGATGGGGCGGCGGTGAGATCAGGCTCACTCCCGGTGTGGAGTGGCGTGTCTTTGCAATCCAGGGGTAAACCTTTCTCGCCGGAAGATGTCCGCCCTCGCCGGGCTTTGCGCCCTGCGCCATCTTGATCTGTATCTCCTTTGCACTCACCAGATAACGGCTCGTGACCCCGAACCGTCCGCTTGCCACCTGCTTGATGGCAGAGCTTTTGTCATGGTCCGTCCCCGCGGATTTAAGGCGTTCCTCACTCTCGCCGCCCTCGCCGCTGTTGGACTTGCCGTGCAGACGGTTCATGGCGACGGCAAGCGCCTCATGCGCCTCCTCGGAGATCGAGCCATAGGACATGGCTCCTGTCTTAAATCGCTTTACAATGGACCCCACGCTTTCCACCTCTTCGATGGGTACCCCTTCTTTCGGGTAGGCAAAGTCCATCAGGCTCCGCAGATATCCTGTATTCTCCTTATCCACCAGCTTCGTATACTCTACGAACTTTTCATAACTTCCCTCTCTGGCAGACTGCTGGAGAAGATGAATCGTCTGTGGATTGTAGCGGTGTTCTTCCCCCTGGCTTCGCATCTTATGCCGACCTACGCTGGACCAGGTAAGATCGCTTTTCAGCCCCAGAGGGTCGAACGCTCTGGAATGCTGGGCGTCCGTCTGTGCCGCGATGTCTTTCAGAGTAATACCTCCCACACGGCTGACTGTCCCTGCAAAGTACCGGTCGATTACATCCCGGGAGATGCCCACCGCCTCAAAAATCTGGCTTCCCTGGTACGACTGTATCGTGGAAATTCCCATTTTGGAAGCTATTTTAACGATTCCGCTCAAAATGGCATGGTCATAATCATCCACCGCCGCATAGTAATCTTTACTTACAAGTCCCTCTTCCATCAGCTCGGCAATGGTCGCATGTGCCAGATAAGGATTTACCGCGCTTGCGCCGTACCCCAGGAGCGCCGCGAAGTGGTGCACCTCCCGCGGCTCGCCGGATTCCAATACGATAGAAAGCGCCGTACACTTCTTCGTCTTCACAAGATGCTTGTGAACCGCGGATACCGCCAGCAAAGACGGAATCGCCACATGGTTCTCATCCACTCCGCGGTCGGAAAGCACCAGGATATTCGCTCCCTCCCGGTACGCCTTATCCACCTCCACGAACAGATGCTCCATCACTCTGTCCATGGGCGTGCTTTTATAAAAAATGATCGGCACTGTCGTCACCTTGAACCCCGGTCTTTTCATTGTCCTGATCTTCAGCATATCCAGATCTGTCAGAATCGGATTATGGATTTTCAAGA
>CAMNWW010000169.1 GCA_946566415.1 uncultured Lachnospiraceae bacterium
TATAGAAGAATCGGGTGGCTGATATTGTGCAGGGCATGGGGGAGGGCCTGCGCGTAATCCTTCAGATGCCTGAGGTGTGTAAAATAAAGCAGGTGAGTCAGATTGTCGAAATAATTATATAGGGTCGCGACATTATATCCCGCCTGTTCAGCGACCTTTCTTGCCGTAACAGCGTCAATTCCCTGTGAATCTGCGATAGAACAGGCGGCTTCTACAAAATAGCGTACTGTCCGGTGCTGCTGCATCTCTTTTTTACTCATTTTCATGAAAAAACCTCCTGTTCTTTTTCTAAAAAATTCCGTCCAAATAATGGCCCAGCGACCGTCTCATATTCCCTTCAAAATCTGTTTCTCCACTATGGAGGCACCATTCAAAAACATTTCCAATCACTATCATACGGATGTCGGTAGATATCTCAGAAAGAGGCAGTTTAGGGTGCAGAATCCCTGCGTCGATTGCCTTTTTCAGGTAGTGTTCCACTGTGATGATCGGATAAGGCCGTTCTGTGCGGATGGACGGGTTTAAGGCCTGGTTCTTTGGCGTATAGTAGTTTGACATGAACTCCACGCCTAATTCACGGCAGTATCCTGCGTAATTTAGGTAAACGTGGATAATGGCAATCTTCGCTTCTTCAGCATCTTCGGGCAGATCCAGAAGATCTGGGTTAATGCCAGGCTGTTCTTCTATATAATAAGAAAGCAAGTCGTCTTTTGTTTTAAAATGATGATAAAAGCTGCCGTTCGACACGCCCGCCTCTTCGCAGATATTTTTAATCGAAAGCTGTTCATAACCCTGTTTTTGAAGGATGGTTTTAGCGGCGCGGAATATCCGCCCCTTCGTTTCCTTTGATTTCAGTTGTTGTTTAGAGAGTACTTCCTCCTCAATATGATTCATGGCGAAAACTCCTTTGTTAAAGTTCATAACAAATAAAGTATACCATAATGGGATGGAAAATTCAAGAAAACAGAGTGTACTCTGAATCGGAAGAAAACGGACGAAGCTGATTCGCAGGAAATAGTATTCAGACAATATTTTTCTGAATTTCTTCGATTTGTCTATAAGATTAGTGAAAAATATTTTATTCCGTGGTATACTTTACAGCGTGATGATATTGAATTTTTTGGGATAGAAAGGAACTTTTGTATGGACATTAACCAGAAGATCACGGAGGAACTGGAGGTCAAAAGGTGGCAGGTAGATGCGGCCGTAAACCTCATTGACGAAGGAAATACGATACCGTTTATCGCGCGTTATCGTAAGGAAGCGCATGGAACTTTGAATGACGAGCAGCTTCGGAAATTATTCGAGAGACTTCTTTATCTGCGTAATCTGGAGGAGAAGAAGGAACAAGTGCTGTCCAGCATTGAGGAGCAGGGGAAGCTGACCCCGGAGCTTAAGGCCCAGATCGTGGCGGCAGAGACACAGGTTTTGGTGGACGACCTTTACCGTCCTTACCGTCCGAAGAGAAGGACACGTGCGACGATCGCGAAGGAGAAAGGGCTGGAGCCTTTGGCCGCTTACATTCTGCTGCAGAATGCAGACCGGCCGCTGGAAGAAACGGCGGCAGAATACGTTTCTGAGGAAAAGCAAGTGGCGAGCGTAAAGGAAGCGCTGGAAGGAGCAAAGGATATCATTGCCGAAGGTATTTCCGATGAAGCAGCTTACCGTATCTATATCCGGAATTTGACAATGAAGAAAGGTTTGGCCGTATCCACGGCAAAAGATGAAAAGGTGGAATCTGTCTATGAGATGTACTATAATTTCTCGGAGACGTTGTCAAAGATTGCCGGGCATCGGGTGCTGGCGCTGAACCGTGGAGAAAAGGAGAAGTTCCTGACGGTCAAGATAGAGGCGCCCGAGGAAGATATCCTCCGCTATCTGGAAAAAAAGGTAATACATAACGATAATCCGTATACAGCCCCGGTCTTAAGGGAGACCGTGGAAGACAGCTACAAGCGCTTGATCGCCCCGGCCATTGAGAGAGAGATACGCAGCGATCTGACGGAACAGGCGGAAGATAAGGCGATCGTTGTATTCGGCAGGAATCTGGAACAACTTCTAATGCAGCCTCCGATCGTGGGGCAGGTAGTGTTGGGCTGGGATCCTGCGTTTAGGACGGGCTGTAAGCTTGCGGTAGTCGATCCGACAGGAAAGGTAATCGGCACCACGGTTATTTATCCGACGGCTCCGACAACTCCGCAGAAAATTCAGGCGGCGAAGGATCTCTTGAAAAAAATCATTGCGAAGTACAATATTACTTTGATTTCTCTGGGAAACGGGACGGCATCCCGTGAGTCGGAGCAATTTATCGTGGAGCTTCTAAAGGAGATTCCCCAGAAAGTTCAGTATGTAATCGTAAATGAGGCGGGGGCCTCCGTGTATTCGGCAAGTAAGCTGGCATCGGAGGAATTTCCGAAATTTGATGTGGGACAAAGGAGCGCCACTTCCATTGCAAGGCGGCTTCAGGATCCTCTCGCCGAGCTGGTGAAAATAGACCCGAAGTCTATCGGTGTAGGACAGTATCAGCATGATATGAATCAGAAGAAACTCAGTGAAGCTCTTACCGGCGTAGTGGAAGATTGTGTAAATAAGGTAGGTGTGGACTTAAATACAGCGTCCGCCCCGCTGCTTTCTTACATTTCTGGTATATCCGGGACGCTTGCAAAAAATATTGTGGCATATCGGGAAGAGAATGGAAAGTTTGTAAACAGAAGAGAGCTGCTTAAAGTACCTAAATTGGGACCGAAAGCGTTTGAACAGTGCGCAGGCTTTTTGCGCATCACGGGCGGGGAGAATCCCTTGGACGGGACAAGCGTGCATCCGGAATCCTACGAGGCGGCGGCAAAGCTTCTAAAGAAACAGGGATTTAAGCCTGACGATATCATGGGGGGAAAGCTGATCGGGCTTTCGCTTACGATCAAGGATTATAAGAAACTGGCTAAGGAGCTGGAAATCGGTGAGATCACACTGCTCGATATTGTAAAGGAATTGGAAAAGCCGGGACGCGACCCGCGCGACGAGATGCCAAAGCCTATTTTGAGAACGGATGTTCTGGAAATGAAAGATCTGACGCCGGGAATGATCCTGAAAGGGACAGTACGCAACGTTATCGATTTCGGCGCCTTTGTGGATATTGGCGTACACCAGGACGGGCTTGTACATATTTCCCAGATCACGGACCGTTATATCAAGCATCCTCTGGAAGCGGTAAGCGTCGGGGATATTGTGGATGTGAAAGTCATGAGTGTGGACGTCCAGAAGAAGAGAATTCAGCTTACGATGCGCGGAATTAAAAACTAAAGCATTTTTGAGATAAAAATTTTCAAAAAAAACAGTTTTTTGCACAAAATTATGGAAAAAACTACAAATAAATTGTATAATATAATGTGAGAAAATGAAAGAGAGGGCTCACTATGAAGCAAAATAGTATGTTAGCAATGATTTTGGCTGGTGGCCGGGGAAGTCGTCTTCATGATCTGACCAATAAAGTAGCAAAGCCTGCAGTGGCTTACGGCGGAAAATATCGGATCGTAGATTTCCCCCTCAGTAACTGCGCGAACAGCGGAGTGGATGTCGTTGGAGTGTTGACACAGTATGAGTCTGTACTGTTGAATAGTTATGTTGCGGCCGGAGGACGCTGGGGACTGGACGCTAGAGAAAGCGGTGTGTATGTACTGCCGCCCCGTGAGAAGGCGGAGGAGAATCTGGACGTCTACCGAGGCACGGCGGATGCTATCTCACAGAATATTGATTTTATTGATACATATTCTCCGGAGTATGTGCTGATTCTTTCAGGGGATCATATCTATAAGATGAATTATGCAAAGATGCTGGCTTATCATAAGGAAAATAAGGCGGATGCGACGATTGCGGTGCGCGAGGTTCCGATGAAGGAAGCAAGCCGTTTTGGAATTATGAATACCGATGAAGAGGGGCGTATTGTTGAATTTGAGGAAAAGCCGCCCCAGCCGAAGAGTAACCTTGCGTCGATGGGTATTTACATTTTTGACTGGAAGCTGCTTCGGAAGGTTTTGCTTGCGGATATGAAAGATCCGGATTCCAGCCATGATTTTGGAAAAGACATTATCCCGAAGTTCCTTAATGATGGGAGGAATCTCCGTGCATATAAGTTCAAGGGTTACTGGAATGATGTAGGGACGATCGACTCTTTATGGGAGGCGAACATGGATCTTCTTGACAAGAAGAGCGAGCTGGACTTAAACGATCCTACTTGGAAGATTTACACGGAGGATGCGACGGTGCTTCCCCATTATATCGGAGAACATGCCTCCATCAGGCGCGCGTTTATCACACAGGGATGTGTGATTGACGGCGAGATCCGCAATTCTGTATTGTTTACCGGTGTAAAGGTCGGCGAAGGCGCGAAGATCATCGACAGCGTGTTGATGCCGGGCGTGGAAGTAGAAGAAGGAGCGGTAGTGACGCGCGCAGTAGTAGCGGACGGGGTCAAAATCGGAAAGCAGGCGGTAGTCGGCAACGCTGACAGCGAGAACATTGAACTTGTCGCGAAACGTGTAAAGGGGGTAGAATAATATGGTAAAAGCATTTGGTATTGTTAATTTCTCAGGGAAACAGATTTATGTGGAAGGGCTGGAGGATTTTCGCCCGATCGGTTCTTTTTCCTTCCTTGGAAGATACCGGGCTATTGATTTCCCAATCTCGAATATGAGTAACAGCGGGATCGACCGTATCCAGGTGTATATCAGAAGAAAACCCCGTTCTCTGATCGAGCATCTTGGGACAGGCCGCCATTACAGCATTAACTCTAAGCGCGGCAAACTGCAGATCCTGTTCTCAGAAAATGGTTCGGAGAACAGCATTTACAATACAGATATCGCCGCGTTTAGAGATAACCTCGAAAATATCCGTAAGATGCATAATGACTATGTCGTGATCGCGCCGAGCTACATGATTTATAAGCAAGATTTTGATTCCTTGATCCAGACGCATGTTACGACAGGAGCGGATATTACCCTTCTCTATCATGCGGTAGATAACGCGAAGGACGCTTTCCTGAACTGCAACGCGCTTAATCTGAATAGGCAGAAGGGGGTCCTTTCGATTGAACAGAATCATGGGAACGCTAAGAACCGCAATATCTTCATGGATACCTATGTGATGAAGAAGGAACTTCTGATTGACCTGATCGAGAAAGCGCAGAAGACGTCTTCCATGTATTCACTTCTTGATATTGTGAATGCAGAGCTGGATGAGCTGGACATCCGCGGCGTTTCTCATCGGGGGTATTTTGCGGCGCTCACAAACTTTAAGAGTTATTATAATGCGAATCTGTCATTGATCGATTACAAGAATACACAGAGCCTGTTCGATGAG